>PLNY01000303.1 GCA_003141915.1 Anaerolineae bacterium
AGAGACGGGCGCTCTGCCTTCGAGTGCCGGTCTGCAGAGATCCAGCAAGACTTGAACATCCAGTGTATTTTCCAGTCCATGATCTTGCGCAACGCGGCAGGTTTGTGGAACGTCCTCATCCTCGTCTACATCGGGTTGGTAAAGCACATTCGAAAAATCAAGATGTTTTGCTTTCCAATGTTGGATCGCCGCGTTCATTTTCAGACGGTCCGAGCGTCCGACCATTTCTTCCACGGTGCGGAAGCCAAGCTGCGCCATCAGCTCGCGNNAGCGGCGCAGTGGCAAAGCCGAACTCTTCCGCGCCCAAGAGAGCGGCAATCATCACATCCCGACCGGTTTTCAATTGCCCGTCGGTTTCGATCACGATGCGGTCGCGCAGTTTATTGAGCATCAGGGTTTGATGCGTCTCCGCCAAACCCAGTTCCCAGGGCAGCCCCGCATGTCGGAGACTGCTGAGGGGCGAGGCGCCCGTTCCACCGTCATAACCGCTGATCAATACAACGTCGGCGTGTGCCTTTGCCACGCCTGCCGCGACGGTACCAACACCCACCTCTGAAACGAGCTTCACATTGATGCGCGCTTCATGATTGGCATTCTTCAAATCGTGGATCAACTGCGCCAGGTCCTCAATCGAGTNNTCGCCGGGCTTGGCTCCCTGCGCCATTTTGATCTGCAAGTCGGTCGCGTTGACGAGATATTCACTGGTCACACCAAACCGCGCCGATGCCACTTGCTTGATGGCGCTCTTTTTCGAGTCGCCGTTGGGCAGGGGTTTATAGCGTTGCGGATCTTCGCCGCCTTCACCGGTGTTGCTTCTGCCTCCGATGCGGTTCATGGCAATGGCAAGGGCTTCGTGCGCTTCCCTGCTGATCGAGCCATAGCTCATCGCACCGGTCTTGAACCGGCGCATGATCGAGGCCGCCGGTTCCACTTCTTCCAGCGGAATGGGATGTGCCGCGTTCTTGAACTCGAACAGACTTCGCAGTGTTCCCTTTTGGATATTCATATCGTTGATCAGTGCCGAGAATTCCTTGAACGTAGCGTAGCTGTTGGTACGGACCGCTTTTTGCAGTTTGTATACAGTCTCCGGATTGAACCCGTGATACTCTCCTTCACTGCGCCACTGATATTCACCGCCGGTTTGCAGATTACGTGTTGCCATCGTCCGGTCAGGATATCCCTGGCGATGACGCATTTCGGCTTCCTGCGCGATGATCGTCAGGTCAATGCCGCCGATGCGGGAGGACGTCCAAGTGAAGTATTTGTCAATCACGCTCTGATGAATACCGAGCGCTTCGAAGATCTGCGCGCCGCAGTAACTCTGAATGGACGAAATCCCCATTTTCGACAGCGTCTTGACAATGCCCTTAGTGGCAGCTTTCAGGAAATTCATAACGGCGGCTTTGTATTCGATATTCTTCAGCTCGTTGCGAGCAATCAATTCGTCGAGCGTTTCGTAGACCAGGTAAGGATTGATGGCGGTCGCGCCGTATCCAATCAGCGCGGCGAAATGATGAACCTCACGCGGCTCGCCGCTTTCCAACAGCAAGCCTACCTGTGTGCGCGTACCGGAGCGGATCAGATGATGGTGCAAGCCGGAAACCGCCAAGAGCGCGGGGATCGGCACATGGTCATGATCGACGCCGCGATCCGAAATAATGATCAAATTGAAACCTCGCGCAATGGCAGCGTCCACAGATTGGAACATTTCATCCATCGCCTGCTCCAATCCGATGCCACCCGAGCCGCGTGGGAACAGGATCGGCACGGTCATGACCGCAAAACCAGGGACCTTGTCGTGGCGGATCTTCGCGAGGTCCTTATTGGTCATCAGCGGATAGTCCAGCCGAATTTGATGACAGCTCTGCGGAGTCGGATTAAGAATATTGCTTTCTGCGCCGACCATCACTTCGGTAGCAATCACCAATTCTTCGCGGATCGCATCGATCGGTGGATTCGTCACCTGGGCAAAGAGCTGTTTGAAATAGTCGTACAGCAACTTCGGTTTGTCAGAAAGAACCGCCAGAGCGGCATCGTTTCCCATCGACCCGACCGGCTCCACGCCGTTCTGAGCCATCGGCATCAAGACCATGTTCATATCTTCGTCGGTGTAACCAAACGCCTGCTGGCGCTGCACCACCGTTGAGAAGTCCGTCTGCGGTACTAGCGCGCCTTCGGCTTCCGGTAATTCATCCAGTTTGATCTGATATTTATTCAGCCAATCACGATAAGGATGTTCCGTTGCCAGCTTGTGCTTGATCTCATCATCGCTGATGATTCGCCCCTGGTTGGTATCCACTAAAAGCATCCGGCCCGGCTTGAGCCGCCCCTTGGAGACGACATTCTCAGGAGGAATGTCAATCACTCCCACTTCGGACGCAAGGATGATCTGTTCATCCTTGGTGATGTAATAACGGGCCGGACGAAGACCGTTGCGGTCAAGCGAAGCGCCAATCATGATGCCGTCGCTGAAGCACATCGCAGCGGGGCCATCCCAGGGTTCCATCAGGTTGGCATGATATTCGTAGAAGGCGCGCTTATCGTCGGGCATGCTCTCGTGCTTGGACCAAGGCTCGGGGATCATCATCATCATGGCGTGCGGAAGGGAACGTCCCGCCAGCGTTAGGAGTTCGAGACAATTGTCGAACATGGCAGTATCGCTGCCATCGGGCTGCATGACGGGTAATACCTTCTTGATCTCCTCACCAAACACAGGCGATTCCAGCAGATTCTCTTGCGCGTTCAGCCAGTTGACGTTGCCGCGTAAAGTATTGATCTCACCATTGTGAGAAACATACCGATAAGGATGGGCACGCTCCCAACTGGGAAAGGTATTGGTGCTGAAACGTGAATGGACAATGGCAAGCGCGCTTTCCATGTCCGGCTCGGACAGGTCAGGAAAATAGCCCCGCAGTTGATCCGAAACCAGCATACCTTTATAAATGAGCGTCTTGTAAGAAAGACTTGCTATGTAGAAATATTTTCCACCGACGAATACATCGCCGTAGCGGATGGCATTTTCTGCGCGCTTGCGAATGATGTATAACCGGCGCTCGAAATCCATGTCCGTCGCAATGCGCGGATCGCGGGCGATAAAGACCATGCGCATTTTCGGCTCGGCGCGCTTGGCAGTATCGCCTAAGGCGCTGTTATTGGTCTTGACCGTGCGCCAGCCCAGCACGTGCTGTCCCTCCGATGCAATGATCGCTTCAAAATGCATTTCGATGGCGCGCCGTTGACTCGGATCGGGCGGCAAAAACACCATCCCAACGCCATACTTGCCCGGCTCAGGCAAACTGAAACCATGACGTTCTGCCTTTCTCTGCAAAAAGGCGTGCGGCACCTGGATCATCATGCCGGCGCCGTCGCCGGTGTTCGGCTCGACGCCGCGTGCGCCGCGATGGGTCATGTTCGTCAGGACTTCCAATCCCTGTTCGAGAATGCGGTGGGACTTTTTGCCGTTGATGTTGACGACCATTCCCACCCCGCAAGCATCATGCTCGAATTGCGGATCATACAAACCCTGTCTCGTGGGTAACCCAATTTGTTGTGATTTTTCCTCAGAACGTTTACGCATAAAGGCCTTCCTTTGTCTTTAGGTTGTCATCCGATTACCGTGCCATTTCCAGCCAATGCGGCTGAGATCGGTTTATCGATTCTGCCATCTGCAATAATCACGCGGCTCACGCCGCCCTTCAGCGCTTCTTCCGCGCCCAAAACTTTTTTCTTCATCCGACCTTGCGCGGCTTCGAGCGCGTCAGATAATTGACTCTGCGTCAACTGCCGGATCAGTGTCGATTCATCCGGAAAGTTTTTCATCAGCCCTGGGACGGCTGTGAGCAGCACCAGTGTCTCTGCTTTCAACGCGGATGCAACCATCGCCGCGGCGCGGTCCGCATCCACATTCAACGCTTCGCCCTTTTCACTGACCGCCATTGGTGCGATGACCGGCACATATCCGCCAGCCAATAAAGTTTGAAGCAACTCCGCGTTGACGCATTCGATCTTTCCAGTATAGTCGTCGCGGATGATTTTGCGCTTACCATTCTCGATGCTCTGAATCGAATCTTTGCGCGTGGCTTGCATGAGTTTTCCATCGACGCCGCTTAAACCCAATGCATTAATACCAAGCATCTGCAATTGTTCGACCAATAACGTGTTGACTTTTCCGTTCACAGCCATTGCAAAAATCTCCAATGTCTTGCGATCCGTGTAGCGCGAAGTATATCCCGAGGGCGACGTAATAAATTTCGGCGGTGCGCCTAAGGCTTCGCCTAATGAATTCGCTTCGGCAGAACCGCCATGCACAAGGACAAGCTGCATATCCTGTTTCAATAATTCAACGGCATCTTTACAGATCGCGGAAAAATCCACGCCTTCGGTGCCGCCAAGTTTGACAACAATGATTGATTGAGTCATTAAATTCTCCGTTGAAAACATGAGATTGCCACGTCGCCGCCATGCGGCTCCTCGCAATGACATATTAAATAGGATGCAAGCCCGCAAACTCCAAGCCCAGCGTTTCATCCCAACCCATCATCAAGTTCATGCACTGAACCGCCGTGCCTGCCGCGCCTTTCATAAGATTGTCGATGGCGCACATCGAAACGACGTGACCGTTGCTTTCATCAAGATCAAAACCGAGATCCGCATAATTCGAGCCAGCCAAAATCTTTGGCTCCGGCACGCGATAGATTCCGCGTTGTTCCTTCACGACGCGAACGAATGGATTCTCATTTGCCGCGGCGCGATATGCCTTCCATAAATCCTTCGTCGTCACTCCAGATTTAACATTTGCATGTGCCGTTGCGAGAACGCCGCGCACCAAATCCACGGAAGTCATCGTCAATGAAACGTTCGTCACTCCTAATTCCTGCATCACTTCGGCGGTGTGACGATGCCCAAAGGGAGAAAAGGTCCGGATCACGGAAGCCCGTTCGGGGTGGTGCGAAGCGGAGTTTCCCTCCGCCCCGCCTTCTGATGATCCAACTTTTATTTCGATGATGATCGGCGCGTTCTTGTCAATTAAATCCGCTTTGACCAGTGGAAGCAAGGCAAGATTGCTGGCTGTTGCATTGCATCCCACGCCGCTGACATAATTTGCCGCCGCAAGCTCCGCTCGATGAAGTTCAGGCAAACCGTAAACGAACTTATTTAACCATTCCGGCATGGCATGTTTCTCGCCATACCATTTCTCGTAAACCGCCGCGTCGCGGAGACGAAAATCTGCTGCAAGGTCAACAATCTTCGTTGCCAGTTTTGTATACTGATCAATATGATGCTGCGCTTGCCCATGCGGCTGAGCCAGGAAAAGCACATCCACCGATTCGAGTTGCGATGGATCGCTGAATTTAAGCTGCGTGCGCTTCCGCAAATTGGGATGCGTCTGATAAACAAACTCACCCATGTGCGAACGCGAGGTAACTTGCTTGACTTCAACTTTCGGATGGTCGAGCAAAAGCCGCAACGCCTCGCCGCCGCCATAACCGGAACCGCCAATAATGGAAACGCTTGTCATAACTTCTCCTGAACAAAAATTAACACAATGGACACAAAGTTTCTTAAGCCTTCCTTCGCGTCCCTTGTGTTCAAACCTTTTCCTTCACAATGCTCACCACGTAATCCACGATTTCGCTTGCGATGTCAATTCCGCTCAACGGTTGAAGCGTATGAAATTCCATGGTGTGATTCACCTCGTTGATCAAAAATCCGCGCTGGGGATGTTCGATCAAATCAACTGCCAGCACGCCGCCGCCGACTGCCTGCGCGGCTCTCAAACACAAATCTTCGATCTCCGGCGTGACCGGACATAATTCGCCTTCGCCGCCGCGCGCGGTGTTCGTGATCCAATGCGGCGATGTGCGATACATCGCGGTCAACACGCGCCCACCGATGACCACCGCGCGGATATCGCGTCCGGGCTTTTCAATATACTCCTGAATATAAAAAACCTGATGTTGTGTCGAACCGAGCATGGCTTTGTGTTCGAAGATGGCCTCGGCCGCGTCGCGGTCGTTGATCTTCGCCAGCAAGCGCCCCCACGAACCGACCACTGGCTTGACTACTACCGGATAACCCATCTGCTCCAACGCGTCCAAAGCAGACTCCGGTGTGAACGCAATAACATTGCGCGGCTGAGGCAAACTGGCATTCATGAGCAGAGCGCTGGTTGTCAACTTGTCGCCGCAGGCTTCAGCCACCGCGGCCGTATTCACCGTCGGCACGCCGAACGCGTTCAGGATTCGCAATGCATACAATCCGCTTGTGTAACTGATGCTGCGTTCCAGCACCGCGTCGTATTGTTTCCACGGTGCCGAGTCATCAAGTTCGAAACTGATAGCGCGGTCATCGAGCCGGTCAAAATCAATGCCGCGTTTTTCGAGCGACGAGAAGATCCATTTTTCTTCCACGCGCACCCGGGAACAAAGCACGCCGATCTTTAATCTACTTTGCATAAGGCCTCATTGAATACGGAATGAGGAATGCAAAATGAGGAATAAAAATTCTGCATTCTACATTCTGCATTCTGCATTTCCTATTCCCCCCAATCTTCCTGCTCCATCGGCGCGAGCTGCACCGCGGCAGGTTCGAGGGCGGTGATTTCCAAATCCACGCCGCAATCGGGGCAGACGATGATCTCGCCAACTTCGGTTCCAGCATCGAGCGTAACTTCGGCAGCACATTCAGGACAAGTAACAGTAGACATGATTTATTTTCCTTTCAATTTTGATTTAGCTTCTTGAATTTGTTTTTTGACCGATTGGGGACTCGTTCCACCAATCGCATTTCTCTTTTCGACGGATTCCATCGGATCGAAAACCTGATACACATCCGCTTCAAACGCGGGACTTAAAGCTTGATACGCTTCGAGCGATAGTTCATCCAGCCCGATCTTTCGCGAAGCGTCCAGCGCGGCGCGGACGGCTTTTCCTGCAATCGCATGGGTCTCGCGAAACGGAATTCCTTTGCCGACGAGATAATCGGCAAGATCGGTTGCCATCATAAATGAATCAATCGCGGCACGCATTCGTTCCGGCTTGACTGTAATCGTTCTCAACGCGCCGGCAATCACAGGCAGAACGGCAAGCAAAATATCCGTCGCTTGAAAAACGGATCCTTTATCTTCCTGCAAATCCTTATCATATGTGGATGGCAATCCTTTGAGCGCGGCCAGCAAACCGGTGAGCAAACCGATCATTGTTCCTGCTTTGCCGCGCGTCAACTCAAACACATCGGGATTCTTTTTCTGCGGCATGAGGCTAGAGCCGCTGGTGACGCCGTCGGCCAGTTCCAGCCAGCCGAACTCTTCGCT
>PLNY01000101.1 GCA_003141915.1 Anaerolineae bacterium
CAAGCATCCATGACGGCATCGCGCACCGTCTGGCGGGTCTGCGTTGCAAAGAACATTGACCGTTCCAACCATGTCTTGCCGATGCCCTGTTGCGGGACTTCCCCGGTTTTCTCGATGCCCCGCAGCCACGGACGCGCGATATTGAGAGACTTTACCCATCGGACGAGCTGGAACCGCTCAGGGTCTGCGACCACTCCCCGTTGTTTCATACCCACCGCCTCTTTGCCGATTTTTGGCTCCGGGATGCGGTCAATGCCACGGTCTTTGAGCCACCGGTGATCCACCCGCTCATTGTGTCCGGCTTTCTCCAAGGCGTCATTTTCCGCCTTGCACCATGATTCGCGCCAGTGAACCAGCAGCCCCTTGTCATTCCATTCACGGGGCTTTTTGGCGCTGAATTTATCGCCGTCCAACGTCCGCATGGTGGCGAGAATGTGGACGTGAGGATTTTTCCCGCCTTTGGGGTTGTGTAGGGACACTTCGGCAATCATGCCTTTGCTTACGAGTTCAGCTTGCGCCCACCCCACAGCAAGTTGGAACTGCTCCTTGGCAGAAAGCTCTTTGGGAACCGCTAAAATAAACTCGCGCGATAGTTGAGCATCCTTGCGCTTTTCTCCCAATTCCACCGCGTTCCAAAGCGTGGCAGTTTTGGCCGTCCATTCGGGCGAATTTTCCGGCCTCAAAATGACCGACTCGACGACGCCTTTTGTGCGGCTGGAATAGTCGTGGGTTTTGTCCGCCCGCTCATCCCGAATTTTTGTCCCGGTGCGATAGGCGGCGGCAGCAACGGCGGAGTGTCCGTTTCCTCGACTGATGATCTTTGCTTCCAACCGGTATATTGCCATGCACCAAACCAGTCGCCTACTGCCTCCTATTCCGAACAAGATAAGTATATCAGAAACCGAAGGTTGAGTCTCGCGGAGATTGGCTCTGACAGCCACTTTCAGAGAGTTTGTCCGTTGCCGTCCGCGAGCGAATCCGAACCTGTGAGTCCCCGCGACGGCCACGACAGGGGCCGGAGCGAAAAAGGGACGAACAGCGCGGTTATACATCGCAAGCGATGTTCCGCGCTAAAGGGACTCCAAAGCCGTCCCTTAGAATCCCTGCTTCACTCCGGGTGGCGACCGCCCGGCAGGGGTTTCACCCCTGAACCCCCCGACGCAAAGGCGTGCCGCCTTGTGGAATCCTGCCCAAAGAGAAGCATCCCCTTGGAACCCCGCACACCAAGGCCGTGCCGTCCCTGGCACCCTCGCCCAACCGTCCGCCGGTTGGAATCGCGCCAGCGTCCCGGCACCGCTGGACTGCGCCCGGAGGGGGCAGCTTTTAGGGTGTAAATGAAAGAGGCGCGAAACGCGCGTTGTGAATATCAGACGGGGCATCTGTCGCTCTCAGCCGCCGCGACGGGCGGCATCTGGTTAAACACCCCGCTAATAAGAAATCGCGCTATTTTCGTTTTTTGCCATTTACGCTAATAGCGAATCGTGCTATTTTCGGCATCGAAAATAGGAACCGATGGCAAAAACGACCAACATTCCCGGCAAAAAGGTGCCACAAGGCAAATATTCCGCCTTTGTGCCAGACCCACTGCCGCCTGCCGTTGATTGGACGCCCCGACTCATCCGCCTGCTATCCGACGCGGACAGGCTGATTGGCAAGTTGGCGGGTGAGGGTGGGCGATTGCCCAACCCGCACGTCCTCATGCGTCCGTTTACCCGGCGCGAGGCCGTGCTATCCAGCAAAATTGAAGGCACACAGGCGACCCTTGGCGAATTGCTGGCCGCCGAAGCCGGTATTGCCGTGGAACGCAGCCCCGACGATCTGCGCGAAGTCGGCAACTATGTAGTCGCTTTGGAACACGGTATATCCCGGCTGGGAAAATTGCCGATTTGTGTGCGCCTTATTAAGGAATTGCATGAAAAACTCATGACCGACGTAAGGGGACATCACGCTACGCGTGGCGAGTTCCGAAAGATTCAAAACTGGATTGGCAAGCCCGGTTCAACAGTCGAAACGGCTTCGTTTATTCCACCGCCGCCCGATGCGGTGGAGCCGTGCCTTGCCGCATGGGAAAAGTTTTTGCATGAGTCAGATTTGCCACCACTTGCCACCATCGCCTTGGCGCACTACCAATTCGAGGCCATCCATCCGTTTCTCGATGGAAACGGACGGGTTGGCCGATTGCTCATTACGCTGTTTCTGATTGAGCGGAAGATTTTGCCCACGCCATTGCTTTATCTGTCCGCATTTTTTGAGGCGTCCCGCCGTGACTACTACGACGGATTGCGCGGCGTCAGCGAACGCGGCGCATGGCAGGACTGGATTGAGTATTTTTTGTTGGGCGTGGCACGCATGTCGGAAGATGCGGTAAATCGTGCAGGCAAGATTAACGCGAAGCTGGCGGAATGGCAAAAAAGCGTGGCAGGCGAATCCACTAAAACACCGCTGCGGGTTGTCGAATTGCTGGCGGCGAATCCGTTTATTACCGCCAAAGGTTGCGTGGAGAAACTTGGCATTGCTTTCACCACGGCACAACGCGCCATTGAACGATTAGAACGTCTTGGAATCGTCCAGCAAGCAGGAACGGCGAAACGCGACCGCGTTTATTGCGCGAAGGCATTGCTCGACATATTGGAAGAACCAGCACAGTTGGTGCCGAGTGGTAATAGTTAACGCTGGTTTTTATGCAGAATGGGCTTAAAGATAGCCTTATAGTCACAGGTCATGAAGATTACAGTTTTTGGTTATGACTCAACAAAAGCCTATAGAACAATTGGTAATGGATGTAATCCGGGCAAATCCCGGCATACAGGCAAGAGAGATTGTCAAAAAGCTGAATCAAATTGCTGGCGTCTCTGCGGAAAGAAACCAAGTCAATCAGTTACTATACGGCGTCTTGAAGCAACAACTGTGGCAAGACAAAGCCTATTGTTGGTATCTCGCCTCCCATGCCACTAAAAACAAATCGGATACGAACAAGCAGCACGCGCAATCTTCAATAGCCAAATTAGCCCGCTATTATTTGGATTGCTTATCAATTGATAATGACTCAGGCGTCTCAGAGTTTGCGGACAGTAAATTTGGTAAGCCCAATTATGCTCCGCTCGCCTCATTGCCGCTGGTTACTGAGCAGCCGGATGAAGCAATGGCGACCGCTGATTATGGACATTTACTACATAAATTGCGCAAAGACCGCCACCGGTTAACACTATATCTTGGTTATCCACTCCGGCTTCGTCTTATCAAATCAAAGCGCTCGAATTGGGAAGGTTTCATGCTGGAACCATTGTTTTTGTTCCCAATACAACTCAGCGCCGATGGTCAGCGTGCTGTGTTAGAGCCGGACGCAAGCCCATTATTTAATTTTGCTGCGTGGAAAGGGTTGTCCATTGGCGGTGAAAGTAATTTGATGCAGGAAATTGCAGCCTTTTCAGACGAGCTTGGCCTCAATCGCCCCCTTGCAGAGCAGCCGGATTGGGATGAAGTATGCCACCGCTTTGCTGAACTGACGGCAACATGGGATTGGAAAGAATCACTTGATCCGCATAACTTGGTTACAACCCCGCCGATTACCGAATTGCGGGAAGATGGCATTTATAATCGTGCCATCTTGCTGACAGGTGAAGCATCCAAATATACACGCGGACTGGAAAGCGAGCTTTCAAAACTAACAGAAAAAGGCTCGTTGTCGGATACGGTATTGCATAGCATTCTTGACGGTGCAGTGAAGCCGAAAGCTCTAACCAGTGAACAGCCTTTGCTGGAAATCTTACCGCTCAACAGCGAACAGCGTGAAGCAGTGCGTCAGGCTTTAACCCAGCCATTGACAGTGATAACCGGACCACCGGGCACCGGCAAGTCACAGGTGGTTTCGGCCATTTTAGCCAATGCGGCTTGGCATAATATGAAAGTGCTTTTTGCCAGCAAGAATAATAAAGCAGTGGATGTAGTAGAAAGCCGTGTAAACAGTCTTGCAGCACGACCGATTGTAATGCGTTTGGGAGCTTCAAATGATTTACAAGCTCGTCTAGTGGATTATCTTACCCGCCTACTTTCTTCCAGTGCTGATGTTGAGGAAGAACGCCTTTACGAAACTCATTTGGCGCACATGAAGCGCATTCAAGAGCGTTTTGTCGAATACGAACGTCAGCANNGGTAGATGCCCTAGACCAAGTAATTTCGCATTATAGAGATACACTGCCACGACCATTATTCCAATCCTTCCGTCAGGCGCATAACCTTCCAGAGATACAGGAAGGATTGTCGCAAGCCGTGCGCACACTCAAGCGTGCAACTAAAGAAGAGCAAGGAGTTATTGCAAGGTTATTGTGGCCGCTTCTACGAAAAGGACGTTTGCGCGAATTAGTGGAAGCAATAACGTCTTGGAAGCGATTTGGCGAACACCTTGGCATAAACACAACACAAATTCCGAATAGCATAGACGAAGCTACTATTCCTACATTGGGAGATTATCTTAAGCGTTGTAGCGAACATCTTAAGCAACACGAGGACATTGCGAGCTATTCTAGTGCGCTGGAAGAATTGAAAGGACTTCCGACACTGGATGTCATAAATCGCAACCTGTTTGCACAGACCGAGCAGGTAGTGAAATCATCTGATGCACTATGGAAAAGCTGGGTGCAATTACAGCCCAAACGTCTTTCTACTGAAGAACGCAAGGCACTCAGCGATTATGTCACTCTGCTGCGCATGATCGTTAAAGCTGGCGAGGCCAACGAGCAGCCCGATAAGGGTATATGGCGCAGATACTATAACTTGCTGCCACAGGTGGCGCGTTGTCTTCCCTGCTGGGCTGTTACTTCCCTGTCTGCTAATGGCAGAATACCTCTTGAGGAGGGTTTCTTTGACTTGGTTGTAATTGATGAAGCCAGCCAGTGCGATATTGCTTCGGCGTTACCGCTTATCTACCGCGCAAAACGACTTGTTGTTATTGGCGATCCACAACAACTCAGGCATATTAGCACTATTAGCCGCTTTCAGGACATGCGCTTATTGGAAAAGCACCAGTTAGAAAACAACTTCCTGTGCTGGTCATACGGCAGCAATTCGTTATTTGACCTAGCGCAGGCCAGTGTGGCCAGCGCGGAGCAAATTGTAATGTTACGCGATCATCACCGCTCACACGCACAAATCATCGAATTTTCCAACCGACATTTCTATAAAGGTGTATTGCGCATAGCTACCAAGCAGCAAAAGCTAAGACTTCCAGCGCGATTTAAGCAGGCCATACGTTGGGTGGATGTGCAGGGAAAAGTGTTGCGCCCATCTGACGGTGGCGCCGTAAATCAGAAAGAAGTGCAACAAGTCATTCAAACGCTCCATAACCTACTGGTAGAGAATCCCTATGAGGGTTCGGTCGGTGTAGTGAGTCCATTTCGTGCCCAAGCAAATGCGATACGCCAAGCTATTCACAATGATAGCCAGCTTTCTCAGCTAATCGGAAAGCATGAAATATTGGTAGATACAGTCCATAAGTTTCAAGGCGATGAACGCGATGTGATGGTGTTCTCACCGGTCGTGTCTCAAGACACACCTCCGGGTGCGCTGGGTTTCTTGCGGAGTAATGGCAATCTTTTTAATGTTGCAATCACGCGTGCGCGTGCCTTGCTACTGGTGGTCGGAGATTGGCAGGCCAC
>PLNY01000310.1 GCA_003141915.1 Anaerolineae bacterium
GACATTTTCGGATTTTCCTCAATAAATGTCAAAAGAAGTATCATTGGTAGAACACTATCGATACTTTTTGTCAATTGCACCAAATCGGATTCGAGCCGACTCGGCGATGATGAAAGCCACAACCCTGCCACCGGAGTTAACATGCCGAAGCCTTTCTATTACGAGAAGGTCGGCACAGATATGTGCGGCGTGGGCGCATACCAGCCATAACCCTTGCTTGAAGGTATTCGCGTTTGCTCATGAATGAAAGCAGGTTACTGGTTACGATCAATAATCTCCTTTATCAGCGGAAGAGAATACATGTGGAAACTTGAGTCATTATGCAAGAACGGATATTTGGAAATGAAAGGATTGAATTAGCACGGAGACAAACGGTGAACACAATTGAACAAGCGCTCAGTTTCATTGAACAATTTCCCCGCTGGGCTTCCACACGGATGGACATTCTGGCAGTGGCACTTGTTGGCTCCTACGCCAGAAACGCCGCAAGAGAAGACTCTGATGTGGACTTGGTCATTATCATGGATCATCCACAGAAATATCTCACCAACACCGAATGGACAAAATCTTTCGGGATCGTTGTCAAACAACAAATTGAAGATTACGGAATACTCACCTCCCTTCGAGTTTGGTATGAAAGCGGACTCGAAATTGAATATGGATTTACCACGCGTGCATGGGTGCAGTCGCCGCTTGACAAGGGAACCAAACGCGTCATTGATGATGGAATGAAGGTTCTATTTGAAAGGATCGTGTTGCTTAGTCCACATGAAACGCGTCACCTTTGATCTTGAATTTGTTCCGTCGTATTATGGACGATACATCTTCTGCGCATCATTCCCCCGTCGGCACCCGGACATTTTCCACCCGTGTTGCCTCATGCAAAAACTCGTGACCTTCGCCCTGTTCGCGATCCATCCAAGCGCGGGGCAAGCCATATCCGACCCACGTGCGCTTCATGTTCGCAGCGGATTCATTTTCCACGTGATAACTGCCTTCCGCTGATCCGAAGTACCAAACCGAATCGACATCTTCGTGCTGGACGAGAGTCTTCATCAGATGATCGCGGTCACCGGTGACGATGTTAACCACACCGCCGGGCACATCCGACGTATCCAATACCTGATAGAAGTCCGTTGCGGAGAGCGGATACTTCTGGCTGGGAATCATCACCACCGTATTGCCGCGCGCAATCGCAGGTGCCATCAACGAAACGAATCCAAGTAATGGCATCTCTTCAGGACAAGCAATGCCGATCACGCCAATCGGTTCATTGACCGCAACCGTAATTCCGCGCAAAGTTGTCTCTTGCACTGAGCCACCATATTTATCCGACCACGCCGCGTAGGTAAATAATCTTTCAATTGACCCATCCACTTCGGCTTGTGCGGACTCTTGTGTGCATCCCGCCATCTCGACGATACGTTTGACAAACTCTTCATTGCGCGTATTGAGGTTCTCGGCGATGAAATATAAAATTTGCGAACGGTTATATCCATGCCGCATTGCCCAACCGGGTTTTGCCAAATGCGCGGCGTGCGCGGCTTCGACCGCGTCACGAATATCCTTGCGATTGCCATCGCCAACTTGACCGATCACTTTTCCATCGGCACCGATCACTGCCAGCGTATACGCGCCATCGGGACGAACTTGCTTGCCGCCGATGTACATCTTCGGCGTGCGATCAATTCGAGGCAGATGATCAACTCCATTGGCGCGCGCCGTCCCCGGCATGGATGGACGCGCAGGAATATGTTCACCCCACTTCTTCGATTCATCCAATTTAAATTCCGGGCGCGGACGATCCATCCATTTCGGTCGCACATATTCAAACAAACCTTCCTTGCCGCCTTCGCGTCCGAAACCGGATTCGCGATAACCGCCGAAGCCCGAAGCGCCATCGAAAAGATTCGTGGAGTTGACCCACACCGATCCGGCTTTGATCTTGCTCGCCACATCCAGCGCGAGATTGATGTTATCGCTCCACACGCTGGCGGCGAGTCCATAGCGCGTGTTGTTGGCGAGTTCAATCGCCTCGGCGGGAGTTCGGAATGTTAAAGAAACCAAAACGGGTCCGAAGATTTCTTCCTGCACGGTGGACGCTGCCGGATCGAGTCCGGTGAGAAGCGTGGGCTTGTAAAAGAGTCCCTTCGACGGCAATTGAATATCCGGCTGATAACATTCCGCGCCTTCGCTCACGCCGGTCTTCACCCAATGATCAATCGTGTCCCATTGCGTTTGGTCAACGATGGCGCCCATGTCAATCGCCTTATCGAGCGGATCACCGACGCGCATATGATCCATTCGATTCTTTAATTTTTGGATAAACTTCGCCGCGACATTTTCCTGAACGATGAGACGCGAACCCGCGCAACAGACCTGACCTTGATTGAACCAGATCGCATCCACCACGCCTTCAACGGCTCCATCCAAATCGGCATCTTCAAACACCACGAACGGACTCTTGCCTCCGAGTTCAAGCGATAATTTTTTTCCTGATCCCGCGGTTTGATGACGTAACGTTCGACCGACATCGGTCGAACCGGTGAACGCGATCTTATCCACATCAGGGTGCGTGACGATCATCGAACCAGCGCTACTGCTTCCGGTGATGATGTTGATCACACCGGCAGGCAATCCTGCTTCGGCGACGATCTCAGCAAAGAGCAACGCGCTGAGACGCG
>PLNY01000260.1 GCA_003141915.1 Anaerolineae bacterium
TTCTTCATAAACTTCAATCGTTGCCAATGCCGCAGCGCAAGCAAGCGCATGACCGTTATAGGTTAAGCCCGCATAAAGATATTTATCGTCAAAGAATTTCGCGATCTTCTCTGTGACAATCACCGCGCCGAGTGGCACATAGCCGGCCGTAATACCTTTCGCCGTTGTGATGATGTCGGGCACTACATTCCAATTATCCACTGCGAACCATTCGCCGGTTCTGCCCCACCCCGACATGACTTCATCTGAGATCAACAGAATTCCATACTTATCGCACATCTCGCGCAGGCGCGGCCAATAATCATCCGGCGGGACAATCAAGCCATTCGAACCGGTCACACCTTCCATAATGATCGCGGCGATCTGATCGGGACCTTCATACTGGATTATTTCTTCCACGTGGCTGATACATTCCCGATGACAGGTTTCGCGCGTCCAGCCAAATGGACAGCGATAGCAATATGGATCCAGAAAATGAACCACGCCTGTCATGGCGTGATCTACTGGAAGACGACGATAATCACCAGTCAATGCAATTGCGCCGTGAGTCGCACCGTGATACGAACGATAGCGCGCCAGAATTTTATGCCGGCCCGTATAGAAGCGCGCAATCTTGATCACATTTTCATTGGCTTCTGCGCCGCCCAACGTGAAGAATGTTTTTTTCAAATCACCCGGTGTGATCTCCGCTAATTTTTTACCAAGCAAACCGCGTGGCTCGGTAGCCATCCCCGGCGCGACGAAAGTTAATTGTGCGGCTTGATCCTGGATGGCTTTCACCACTTTCGGATTTTGATGCCCGACATTGGTGTTCACCAATTGGGAAGCAAAATCCAAATAACGCTTGCCGTCGGCGTCCCAAAAATAAACGCCCTCCGCTTTGACAACCGGGATCGGATTCATCTGTCCCTGCACCGACCAGGAGTAAAACGTAAACTCCTTCTTCATGTCCACGATTTCTTTCGCGGTCAAACTTTGCTTCGTTCCTTGCACAACTTTAGTCATTCTTCCTCCAAAGAAAAAACGAAACGTCGAACCCCATCCGGGCATTCGACGTTTCAGGATTTACGATTTCACTTTCTTGACAATATCCGCATACACATTCAACGTTTCATCGACATCGGCGTCCGTGTGAGAATAGCACAAGAACCACGGCTCACGAGCATCATGATCTGGCATCACGCCGAGCTCGATGGCCATCTCGACCAGTTTGAGATAAGCATCTTTATCGCTGTTGTCCCAATCGCGCTGGCAGGTAACGGCTTCCACGCCGAGCGCAAAGGAGAACATGGTCGGATATCCGCTCATCGCCACCGGGATATTATTATCCTCGAAGATTTCTTTTAATCCATCCATCAAACGCTGGCCGCGTTTTTGAATCGATTCCAAAATGGGTTTCGTCTTAAGTAATTTCAATGTGGCATAGGCCGCCGCGACTCCTGGCTTGTTATTGGTGTACGTCCCGCCTTGCGAGACGCCATGTCCGATAATGGACATGATCTCGCGCTTGCCTCCGAACGCCGCGATCGGGTAACCATTGCCCAAAGCTTTGGCATACGTTGCCAGGTCCGGTTTGATGCGATAATATTCCTGCGCGCCGCCATTTGCAATGCGGAAGCCGGTCTTGACTTCATCCAAAATAAAAACGACGCCATATTCTTCGGTCTTATTCCGAATCAATTCCAGGAATCCGGCCTGCGGTTCAATCGCTCCGCAATTTCCCTGACACGGTTCGGTGATGACCGCCGCGATTTGATCGCCGTACGAACGCATCACGCGTTCGAATCCCTCGAAGTCATTGAACGCCAATGTAATCACATTCTCACCCATGGATTGGGGAATCCCCGAAGATGCCGGCACCGGAATCGGGTTTCGACGATTGCCATAGGCTTCCACCGGCGCGTACGTAGACCACAACGTGTGATCGTGGAAACCATGATAATTACCTTCAAACTTTAAAATGATTTCGCGTCCAGTGAACGCGCGCGCTACGCGGATGGCATGCATTGTCGCTTCGGTTCCAGAACATGCCAAGCGAATCATGTCTATCGCCGGGCACATTTCCACGATCATCTCCGCGACTTCGACTTCGAGCTCGCCGGTCATTGCGAATAACACTCCGTTCTTCACTTCCTCAATGACCTTTGCATCGACTTCATCGTAAGCGTGGCCAAGAATGATCGGACCGAATGCCATGCGGTAGTCAATGAAGCGGCGGCCATCCACATCCCAAAGATACGCGCCCTTGGCTTTATCCACATAAGGCGTGAGACCTTCTCCCCAATAACGAAAATTAGAGTTCACGCCCAATGGCAAGACTTTTTCAGCTCGTTTTTGCATTGATTGACTTTTTGGACCAACCAGACTCATAATGCCTCTCCATCAAGAAAAATATTTTTCAGTTCACCGACATTCTGTGCGGCCCTTTCCGAGATCCGCCGCTGACATACAACTCCGAACAAATCCGGCGCGTCTGAATATTTTTTATTCGATGCGCAAACTCGGAAGATGTCATCCGATCATCTTCGAGGCTGAATTCATATATATAATTTCTTATAATCTTCCGAAAGGGAAAATATTGGCATGAATATACTCAAGTCGCTCAAAGCCGTCAAGGCAATCTCTTATTGATTCAATCCGAATTCAAAGCGGAGCGCATGACATTTATCACAAGAACGATTTTCAAAATTGTTTGTTTTATCACATTGACGCATATATGGCGGACAGGTATAATCAAAAGTCGGCATTATTCCCAATATTTTCAGGAGAAAAAACAATGGTTACTACAGATACAACGCCCGAGGCAGCGCTTGAACCGAAGGCCAAATTAACAGGCAAAATTCTCAAGACCACTCTGGCAGGCGCGCTCGTTGATATCAGCCAACCTATTCCGGGCGTGCTGCACATTTCCCAGCTTCAAAAAGATCCAGTCAATAAAGTTGAAGAGGTTGTCAAAGAAGGTCAAACCGTCGAGGTGTGGGTCAAACATGTGCGCAAGGATCGAATCGAATTGACGATGATCCAGCCGCTGATGTACGACTGGAAAGATCTTCAAGAGGAGATGATCGTTAAAGGAAAAGTCGTGCGGCTTGAACCGTACGGCGTGTTCGTGGAAATCGGAGCGGAACGACCCGGCATGATTCACATCAGCGAACTGGCACGCGGTTATGTTAAAAATGCCAGCGACGTCGTCAAAGAAGGCGACGAAGTGGAAGCTAAGATTCTCACAGTGGATCGCAAGAAGCGGCAAATCCGTTTGAGCATGAAGGCTATCCAGCCTGAAATCGTCGAGGAAGAAAAGCCTGAGCGCGAAAACAGGCGCGGCAGGAAAAATAAAAAGGTCGAAAAAGAAATCGAAGAGATTCAGGTAGAGGAAAATCTTGAGCCAGAGTTAACAGCGATGCAGATCGCATGGCAAACCGCTCAGGACCGCGCCAAGCATCACAAAGGTCAAAAATCAAAGCGGATCAAGTCGGCTTCCGTTGAACAGGAAGATATTCTCAGCCGCACGCTTGAGAAGCGATTACCCACCGGCGCATAAAGAAAAACAAAAATCGCCTCCGCTCAAACGAAGGCGATTTTATTTTAAATCTGGTTTGAATATTTATCTGCAAACAACGCAGGCTGACCGCCTGTATGCCAGAACAAAATCGTTTCACTCTTTTTAAAGAATCCCTTACGGATCAAATCA
>PLNY01000374.1 GCA_003141915.1 Anaerolineae bacterium
TGAGGGCCGCGCGAGTCGGAGAACTATCAGAAAGGTTGTACCAATCGAAAGGCAAGCCGCGATACGTCGAAGACTGAGCGAGGAAATCCATCAAGCCTGAAAGAAAACGCGGCAGGTCGTCGAGACGGACGATCAAATCGAGATAATCCGAAATCTCGATGCTCCCAATCAGCAACAACGCGGAGCGTCCATCATATTCGGCTTTGAAGAGCGGAGCAATGCCGATGAGCTGATCATTCTCACGCGCCGAGATCAAAACCAATTCGGCATCTTTCCATTCGCCGCCGCCAAGTGTTGACCACCATTGACTTAAATATTCGTGCCGCAAAAACGGCACGTCGCTGATGCCTTGTTCGACCAATGTATTCCATTCGTTTTCGGAGATGGATGAGAAATCGGTGTGAAGTGTGAAATCCATTATTGAATATGTCATTGCGAACGCCGAAGGCGTGAAGCAATCTCCCGTAACAATCATTTGAATATCACAACAAGATTGCCACACTGAGAGAACACAGTGCTTCGTCGCTACTTCGTAGCTCCTCGCAATGACATCCTTTCAGAGATTTTACCAGTATAATGACAGATAATCTTTACCCATTCTTACCATGCCGCTCGATCTGACTCTTACCCCCCTTTATCGCCTCGATGGACAGGAACAAGCCAGCCTGCCGGGTCTCATGCCCGCCATGCCGCCGCGCAAAACCGCGCGCGGCCGCGATCAGGATCGGCTGATCATTTATCTTTTACTCACCGGCAACGCGGTTTTTTCAACGGACGAAACCATACAACTTGCCAGCCGCGCGGCGGTGACATTTTATGAAACACCCGGCACGCTGACCTTTGCTTTGCGCGCCGCGGCGGAAGCGATCAACAAGCCATTGCTCGAGCGCAACATGAGCACCAGCGGACGCGGTCAATACGCGGTGGGATTAATATCACTGGTTGCAATGCGCGAGTCGGAAATCACGCTTTTATCGAGCGGTCCGATGCACGCTTATGTTTTGAATGCAGGCGGCGCGCAACATATCTTCGATTCGCTTTCGGGCAATGGGCTGGGTCTGGGCGCCAACGCACCTCATCACTTCTCCCGCATTGCGCTTCAACCGAATGACCGGCTTATTTTATACGCAAAGATTCCATCCGCATGGGAATCGGCATTGAACGATGCGAGTCCCGCTTCATTGGAAGCCACGCGCCGCCGCCTGATGAATCTCACGAATGAGAATGTCAATGCGGTTCTGCTTCAAGCTGCGGAGGGGAAAGGCGCGTTGATCGTTCTGCGCCCGGATTCATTATCGAACGCGACCGAAGAACCAGCGCCTGCGCCTCCATCCACCAGCGAGGAGCGGGTTGCCGAACCTCAAGCTGAGTCGATGCCTGAGGCGCATCTCGTCCAAGCCTCCGCCTACTCGATTCCTCCTGAACCGAAGGAAGAAGAGCATCCACCACAATCCATCGAGCCGGATATTCTGTCGTCGTTACCGCGCCTTCATCCTTTGGAGTCGACGCCAACGACAAATAATAAGAATAATGAAGAAGAAGAACCTCCTATCACTGTCCCTGCGCCGACAGAAAAAACTTCCGCCCCGCGGTCTTCGCGGAGGCGTCGGGCGGCAAAAACGATTGTAGGCGGAATGCAATTCTGGCGTCGGGGCAGTGAACGAATGGGCCAGGGTCTGCAATCTTTTCTGCCGCGTCTTCTCCCCGGCTCGGACACATCAGCCACTTATACTCTGCCCTCATATATGATGGCTTTCATCGCCGTCCTTGTGCCGCTGATTGTGGTGACGATTGCGAGTGTGGTTTATTTCCGTTACGGACGCAGCGTGCAATACGAAGAATATTTGGTGCAGGCCCGCAATGCACAAACAATCGCCATTGGCCTTACTGATCCTGTTTCGCAACGCGAAGCATGGCAACAAGAATTATCGTACCTCAACAACGCGGAGTCTTTTAGCCAGACTTCCGATACTCAAACCATGCGCGCAGAAGCGCAATCCAAGCTGGACCAGTTGGAAGGAATCAGCCGTTTGCAATTTCAGTCTGTGGGCCCCGGCGTCAACGCGCAGATCAGCCGCATGGCCGCCAATGAGAACGATCTTTACCTGCTGGATGCGGTGCGCGGCAATGTATTGCACATCGCAATCAGCGCCAACGGATTTCAGGCAGACAATTCTTTCAAGTGCGGCCCCGATACCTATGGCAATTACACCGTCGGGCCGCTGGTGGATATTCTCACCCTGCCTCCGGTCAATTCCATGAATGCGGCAGTGATGGGTATGGATGCAAACGGCAATTTGCTGTACTGCGCGCCCGGACAGGAGCCGCAGGCCATTCCGCTTCCGCCGCCGGATACCAATTGGGGACGCGCCAAAGCTTTTGCGCTGGACGGGAACAACCTCTACGTCATCGATCCGCCTTCACGCGCGGTGTGGGTTTACATCGGCAAAAGCGATGCGTTCGTGGACCGTCCCTACTTCTTCTTCGGCGACCAGATTCCAAACATCGAAAATGCAATTGACCTGGCAGTGAGTAATGGAGAACTTTATATTCTGCATGCCGATGGACACCTTTCCACCTGTTCTTTCAGCAGTATCCAAAGCGTGCCCACGCGCTGTAATGATCCGGCGCCATTGACCAATCCTTTTCCCGCCTCTCGCGACCTGGATGTTTTCTCCCAGGCACACTTCACGCAAATGATGTTCGCGCCTGCGCCCGACTCGACGCTTTTGATTTTGGATACGGATAATCAGAGCGTTTTCCGTTTTGCTTCGCTCTCGCTCCAACTACAAAGCCAGCTCCAGCCTCCCGCCGGGCGAACGAATCCTTTGCCTCCGATCCCTGCCAGCGCAATGACGGTGAGTCCAAACCACATCCTGTTCCTGGCTCTCAAAGACGAGGTATACTTCGCAACAGATTCGCCTTAGCGCTTTTATTTTATATTGGGCATCGCGCATAAGTCACAATAAATTTCGTAGCAACGACTCCAGTCGTTAGTTCTGAGAAAAAGAGGAGCAACATGTTTGATTTTCTGAATTCCCTGATCGGCCATGCCGTTCAACAGCCTGCGCCTCAACACATTCAAGGAATTTCGGCGGTTGCCAACCTCGTTGAGGACGACCCCAACACGCCCACGCAGTCCATCACCACCAAAGCCCTGGTCATCACTTACAACCCAACGATGGATCCAGCCACCGGTAAAAAGCTGACGGATCTGGAAGGCTGGTCATCGCCGGATGTTTTGCTTAATGGTTATATTGCCAGCTTATTGCAGGTCAGCAACGGCCTGGCAAATCATCAGATCGTTCAAAATATTGTGCTGGATGAATTCCCCGTTCTTACCGACGGTTTTCTTTACACGCCGCAAACTTTTCTCCCTGTGCTGAATAGCACCACGCCCATGCATAATCCATCCGGTATAGATTACAATGCCATCCTCACTCGTTTTAACATTTTGCAACGCGTCGCGAACAATGAATTCGATGAAGTATGGATCATGGCATTTCCGTATGCAGGATTGTATGAATCCATCATGGCGGGAGCAGGCGCGTTCTGGTGCAACGCTCCCGCGCTGACCAATACAGCGTCCTGCAACCGGCGATTTATCATCATGGGCTTCAACTTCCAACGTGCAGTCGGCGAGATGCTGCATTCCTATGCCCATCGCGCCGAAAGCATCATGGCACAGGTTTTCGGCTGCCAGGATTTTCTGTCATGGGCATACCGGCCCAACCGGTCGCCGGCAACGATCAGCGCCGGACAGACGCTGAATCTCTTCCAGCGTTTCATGCTCTACGATCAAATCGCGCCCGGTCAAGCCGGAGTCGGTCTCGTTCATTTCGCGCCCAATAGTAAACAGGACTACGATTGGAGTAANNAAGTCAACAGCACATGCTACGATTGGCTGAACTTTCCGAATCTCACGGGCAGTACTCGCAGCGTGAACTGCTCCGAATGGGGCAACGGCGACGATGGCGCATACCAGCAATGGTGGTTGAATCATCTGCCGAAGGTGAACGGCATCAAAAGTGGGATCCGCAACAACTGGTGGTATTACATCGCCAATCCCAACAATGTGCCTGTATAAGGATCAGCGCCGCCTCTTATTTAGAGACGGCGTTCTTATGCATTATGAATCAAAGTTATGGTAAAATCCTCCAGCCTGGAGGGATGGCCGAGCGGCTGAAGGCGCATGTCTTGAAAACATGTT
>PLNY01000485.1 GCA_003141915.1 Anaerolineae bacterium
CTCGCCCCCATCGCCGGGCTGGCTTCCAAGGAGGAGGATTGATCCATGCCTGATGATAATGTTTCATTTTCAGCAGCAGAGCAGGCGCTGGGGTATTTTTACCAGCCGAGATACGCCTTGCTCCAATTGCTGCGGATGTCCGAGGACACAAGATGTTTCATCGAGCGTGACGACGACATCGATTTCACCGATGCCGAGGAAGGGCGTATTCTTGCATCCCTGAAACACAAAGCTCCGGGCGATACCTTGACGGACTTGTCGCCTGATTTCTGGAAATCAGTCCGGATTTGGCTAACGCATTACCTTCGACAGGATGTATCTCATGCGTCCGATTCTTATTTTCTTTTCACAACCGGGGCAGTTACGGTTGGTTCATTTTTGGAGGCGTTTTTGCCAAGCACCGAGAGGGATGCAAGCATTCGACAGTTGGCAATTGATGTTCTAGCCCAGACGGACTCTAAAACCATCAAAAAAACCAAAGCCCTACTTGATACTTTACCCGAGGGACAATGGCCGGATTTTTTCAACCGAATAACCATTTTCGACAACCTCGAACGGATTCAGGATATTCCTCAGTTGATCATAAACGAAAAGTTGAGAACTGTTCGTCCGCAATTCCGCCGTCCAGTCTATGAGCGTCTTGAAGGCTGGTGGTTTAATCAGTGCATCGAACTCTTGGCGGGAAGAAGAACTGAAGCGTTGAAAGGCTCAGAGGTTTCAGAAATGCTCAGCTTNNAGACGGATGACCGCATCTTCGTAAAACAGTTGCGGGCAATCGGACTCAAGTCGGATCGCCTCACTAGAGCCATTTTAGATTATTATCGTGCCTTCGAACAGCGAGGCAAATGGCAGCGTGAAAATGTCACGTTGACTGGAGAGATTGATAAATATGACGACCGGCTTGTTGACGAATGGGCGCGTCTTCGCGAAATCGTATTTGAGGAGTTGAAGGAAGACAGCCCCGAGGAAATCCTACAACAAACTGGGCGAAAACTATTGAATCAGCTCTCAACCAGTGACCATGGAAATCTACGTATTCGGGCTGGAGTGACCGCAACCTATGTCACAATGGGGAGCTATCACATGCTTGCGAATGAGGAAACGCCACGCGTGCATTGGCATCCACGTTTCATAGAGCGAATGACTGATATTTTGCGTGGAGGGCAATCATGAGATTGTGGCATGAACGACCTCGGGAAGTGCGCAATTTGTTCAATCCTGCGTTTTGCGGGCTGGTGATTGCTCGCGGCGTGGAGGGGTTCATGGCCGAAGCCAATCGCCCGATGCCGTTTTCACTGACGTTGCTTATTTTGCCTTTGTGCCTCCACAAGCGAACACGGGACCAGCTCAAAGAAGCGAACCGGTCATATTTCACTAAGATTCTCCAGGAACATCCGGAAATTCGTGTCGATCTGGCGGAACGTTCCCGCGGCTTGATGCCTTACACAATGGAGGCGTTTGGCTACCTTATGGCCAGCGGGGCAATCGCCGTTGATGAGTCTGGAGCCATTGCAACCAAAGAAGGGGCAGTGCGTAAAAGTATTGCTGGTTCGGAAGACACAAAGGATTGTCAAGCCGTGGCTCGTTCCCTCGGCAAAAAGCTGGCATTATTAAACGATCGCGTGACGATTTACACCACACTAGGAATAAGACCATGAAAATTCGGGAAATCATTCTATACAGCCATAAGGGCGATGTGCGGCGCATACCGTTCAAGGACGGGCTTAATATAGTCACCGGGCGTTCATCAACCGGAAAGTCAGCCCTGTCAGAAATCGTGGAATATTGCATGGGGCGCAGCGATTTCAATATTCCTGAAGGTGTGATCAGAGACAAGGTTTCATGGTATGCTGTGATTTATCAATTTGCCGGTGAACAAGTGCTCATCGCTAAACCAGCACCAGCACCGAATGCCGCAAGTTGCTCAAGGGCGATGATCCGAAGAGGCGCGGTAATTGAGGTGCCGATATTTAAGGAATTGAGCCAGAATGCTGACGATGAAACGGTGGCGGCTTTGCTCTCCGAGTTGGTTGGCATTCCGGCAAACAAAACGCATGTCCCTTTGGAGCAAAGCCGTGATTCATATATGGCTTCCATCAAACATAGCTATTTCTATCTGTTCCAAAAGCAAGGTTTGATAGCTAATAAGGAGCAGCTTTTTTATCGGCAGAATGAACCATTCATGCCGCAAGCGATAAAAGACACCTTGCCTGTTTTTCTAGGCATTTCATCGGATGATCGTCTGGACAATGAATTGAAACTTCGCGCCACACGGCGGGATTTAAAAATTTCCCAGAAACAACTCGCTGAGGCCAAATATTTCAGTGAACAACTGAATGTGCGGGCACTTGGCCTGTTAACCGAAGCTCAACAGGTTGGTATTCTCGCACGGGGCCAAATGCCAGAAACAACGAAAGAAGCGTTGGAGACGCTCACTGCGATTACTAAATGGAAACCTGCTGCTATACCGGAGGAAGACACCCGCAAAATTGCTAGTCTGGAAGATGAGATAACGGCGCTTCGGAAAGAAAGATCTACAGCAAATGAAACTCTGCGGGCAACTCGTCTGTTTACAGAAAGGGAAGATGGATTTACTACGGAGGCTGAGGAACAAAAAAGCCGATTGGAGTCAATTCAAGCGCTTCCAATAATTCCGGAATCCGGAAAATGGCAATGGCCGTTTGCTCCAGAAAATCTCGGACTTGATTCACCGATTGGAAAGGCACTTTTTCGGGAACTGCAATCATTGGATAAAGAGCTAAATGCGGTTGTGGGTGAACGTCCACATTTGGAGGAGTTCACGCAGAAGCTTGAAGGCCAAATTGCTGACTTAAACAAGAATTTAAGAAGCAAAGAGGAAGAACTTGCAGCAGCAATTGCCGCAAATAGTGCTATCGCGGAAATGGGTAATCGAAATGCGGCGGCAGCAAGAACTGTTGGGCGTGTTAGTTTGTTTCTCGAAAACTATCGTCCTGATGACGATCTATCATTGTTAGCAAATCGCGTCGAACAGTTGGCAGCCGAAGTTTCAAAACTTGAAAAAGCAACCGGTGCCGATGATAGTGAAGAGCGACTTGCCTCAGTCATAAACATCATTTCAAACCGAATTGGACGATACGTGACTGAACTTGAGGCGGAATTTTCTGAATTCCCCNNGGTCGCCGACAGACCAGAAAGACCAGTGCCCATGAACAAGACTGGTGGTGGGGCAAATCATTTAGCCTACCATTTAGGGGCGATGTTGGCTTTGCATCATTTTACCACAAGCAACAAAAAGCCGATGCCAAATTTTCTGTTTATTGATCAGCCCACCCAAGTCTATTTCCCCTCAG
>PLNY01000205.1:0-5473 GCA_003141915.1 Anaerolineae bacterium
CCTCGCAGGGATTTATATTCGCCGCTATCGGGTCCTTGCGGATTCTTATACGGTGAGATGGTATAGTAAGTTCGTTGATACCAATCCGACATCCATTGGCGGACGTTGCCCGACATTTGCAGTAAGCCATAGGGGCTGAGCGCAATCAAATAGTCATAGGCGGAAACGATATCTCCGTGATCGCCGTTGTAATTGAGTAGCGTGATATCCGGCGCGTTTGTGCCCCATGGATACGGACGCCCATCCCAACCGCGCGCGGCCTTTTCCCATTGCGCCTCGGTGGGAAGCGTTCCGCCTTCCCACGCGCAAAAATCATGGGCAGCGTACCACGTCACATAAACCACAGGATAGTCTGCATATTTTGGGTTGTCGAAATAATTATCATAGCGCGCGGGATGCGTGCATTTGCCCGCGTTCATGCAGACCGCATAGATTGCATTAGTCACGTCCGTTTGATCTATCCAATATGCGGCCAAATAAACCTTGTGCGCCAGAATCTCTTTGTCTTTTGCACCTGATCCCATCGTGAATTCCCCGGCGGGAATGTAAACCTGATTCATATGGTCGTTCAAGTCGAACCGGATTTGGACGAGATGATCGCCGTGTTTTACCAAGAGCGCTTCCGTCGCGGCCGCGAGATAAACCTGCCGCAACAATCCCGACGTCCACGCGTATAAAATAATCAGCGCGACGATAAGAATACTGGCTATGACCAAAAGTATTTTTTTTAGTTTCACTGTATCACCTGGTTGATTTATTCTATTTCAATCTTTCTGCGACGATCTCCGCCACATCCTTGACCTGAAGCGAATCACCGTCAGCTTTGGACGCGTCATTCATCATGGTCAAACAGAACGGACAGCCGACTGCAATTGTGTTTGCATGCGTCGCTTTGGCTTCCAAATATCGCGTCGTATTGACTCGACTTGTACCGGGTTCTTCTTCCTTCCACATTTGCGCGCCGCCCGCGCCGCAACAGAACGATTTGGACTCATTGCGCGGCATCTCGATTACCTGTAAGCCTGCTGATTTCAAATCCTCGCGCGGCGCATCGAAGATTTTGTTCTGCCGCCCGAGATAACACGGATCATGGAATGTGATCTTCATATTATCGCCATCCAGCTTCATTTGAATCTTTCCCGCGCCGACCAGTTCATTGATCAATTGTGTGTGATGGATGACCGTGTAATTTCCGCCGAAGGCTGGATATTCATTCTTCAATGTATGTAAGCAATGCGGACAAGTCGTCACGATTCTCTTTGGCTTGACTTCGTTCAATATTTCAACATTGGCTGTTGCCAGCCCAAAGAAAATATCTTCTCGTCCGGCGCGTCGAGCCGAATCGCCGGTGCATTGTTCGTTCTGTCCGAGTACCGCGTAATTGACTCCGGCTGCATTCAAGATTTTTGCAAAGGCCTGCGCCGTCTTTTGGGCACGTGCATCCGTTGCCGCGGCGCAACCAACCCACCACAAAATCTCCGGCTCCGGATTCTTTTCAATGGTCCGGATATTCAACCCGTCAGCCCATTTCATTCGGTCAGCTTGCGACACGTTCCACGGATTGGCGTTGCGTTCCATCCCCTTGAACGCCGTCTCCAATTGCTTCGGGAATTTGCTTTCAATCATGGCAAGATTACGCCGCACTTCGAGAATGTCGCGCATCGGTTCATTGCCCACCGGGCAAATGTCCACGCATGCGCCGCAGGATGTGCAAGCCCACACGGCTTCTTCTGGAATCAAATCCAGCATCGGTTTATCCGTGCCGCCGCCATAATTGAAGTTATAACGTTTGTTGATCTCCAATGCGGCAGGCGACAAAAGTTTTCCGGTGTTATATGCCGGGCAAACTTCCTGACAGCGGAAGCACATGATGCAGGCGTACGAATCCATCACCTGTTCCCAGCCCAAATCCTTTATCGTCGCCGCGCCGAATTGCTCGATGGATGTATCGTCGAGATTTAAATAATTCAATTCACCCATCGAACGACGTTGCGGCTTCATCCAAATGTTCAGCGGCGCGAAGAAAAGATGGATATGTTTTGAGTAAGGAAAATATGGAAGGAACGCGAGCACTGCACCCAGCGACAACCAGAACATGACGTGTTCGCCGATGACAAGAGTATTCGCGTCCGCCCCGGACCATAAGCGGGCCACCATTGAAATGGTTGGTTGCCATTTGTCAGCCGATCCGCTCAATGCCACGCTGAAAGATTCTCCCAGATATCGCGACGCGTTATGCACGATGATGAACGTCGCCACGATAGCTGAGTCACGGCTGATGCCGGTACGCGCGTTCGGGTTGAGTAGAGTCGTCTTGCGCGTGGACAAGGTCGCGGGTCGAAGCACGAAGCGGCGAATGACCATTGTGATCATGCCCACGAGAATCGCTACGTTGGCAATGTCCGCCAGCAGACGATACACATCGCCGAACAATCCGGTTTGATTGAGGATGCTGAAGCCTGTGTAACCATAGATCAAATCGGAAAGATTGACCACCAAAAAAACGAGGAAGCCCCAGCCGATGAGCGCATGAAGAATGCTCGACCATAATCGAAAACGAAAAACAGGTTGAAATGAAATGACTTTTGCAAAGGCTTGTGGAATGCGCTTGCAGGCGGTTTTCCAATCGGGCTTGCCTTGCCCGCTGGAAATCAGCTTGACGATGCGATCCACACCGCGATAGGTAAAGTAGAGCGAAGCAATGATCGCAATTGCAAAGAGGATTTTTTCGATGGCGGTTAGCATGTGGGACTTCTTTTAGTTTAGCACAGAATAGAAAAGCGGAAGCGTGGGCTTCCACTTATTTTCTGAGTGATGCTACAACTACTTTTTCTTGACGATTTTTTTCTTGACAACTTTCCGTTTGGCGGGCTTAACTGGTTTTTCTTCTTTGAGTTTATTTTCCTTTTCAATAGATTCGAGCGCGGTCATATCTTGATGGAGGTTGTGCCAGCGTACCAGCAGACTCACGATATAAATGGCCGCAATGATAAAGAAAACGATATAACCTGCGATCATGTAGGCGGATGTGTCGGGAGTGGCATCGAGAGGGAACATAGTTGCTCCTTGATATTTTAATGCATGAGGTTAAGTTTCATTTGTTCAACCTTCGCCGCCAACTGGCCCATGCGGATGCGATTCCAAAACAAGTCAATGAAGATTACTGTGAAGGCGAATAGTCCGAAGAAGAACGCAACTTCCATGTGCGGCGTCATCGCAAACGTGCCTTGCGCATTTGGATCGCCGCTTCCAATGACCACCGGATGAATGGTGCGGAACAAACGGATTGAGAGGAAGGTGATCGGTGCGCTGAGCCCGCCGATCAGTGTATAAACTGCGCCGAAGCGGGCGCGGCGGTCTGGGTCTTCGATGCCCTCGCGCAACATGAAGTAAGCGACATAAATCAATTCGGTGATGGCGGCAGTCGTCAGACGCGGATCCCAAGTCCACCAGGTATTCCAAATTGGCCGCGCCCAGATCGAGCCGAGTACGATCGTGATGAAGAAGAACACTGCGCTAATCTCGACCGCGGCGACTTCGGCAATGTCCCATTTCAAATCCTGCTTGACGAGATAGGTGATGCCCAATCCCGCCGCGAAGAGAAATCCCAGCAGGCCGGTCCAAGCCGTCCCAATGTGGAAATAGAACACACGCTGAACTTGTCCCATCACGGCTTCTTCGGGCGCATAAATCAGCGCTAGATATGTGGCAATCGCCAAAATAAGCACACAGGCGATATCAAGAATTTTTAAGGTTAGGGGCTTGGATTGCATAATCGTCCTTTCGCAAATTTTATTTTACTCTTCTACCACGTAATCGAAAACCATATAAGCGACGGCGATAAAAATCACATCATAGCCGATCAATAGACTCAAAGGCGCATAAATCGTGCCGAAATCATTTCCAGCCAGGAATCCTTCGCTGGCCTTGACGGCGGCGATCAAAACCGGGACTGCAACTGGGAACAACAGAATCGGCAAGAGCACATCCCGCGTGCGCGCCTGAATCGCCATGCTTGCCAATAGAGTTCCAACCGCGATATAGCCAATCGAACCAAGCAGGATTACCAGGAATAAACCGAGATTGAAAAGATTGACATCATAAAGAAATGAATAAACCGGCAGAACAATCGCTTCCACAATTAGCATGAAAACCAAGTTGCTGACCACTTTTCCAAAATAGATAGCCGAACGGTCAACGGGCGCCAGCAGGAGTCCATCAAGACAACCGCGATCCTTCTCGACCGCCATCGAGCGATTGAGGCCAAGGGTACCCGCAAAAGCAAAAGTGACCCACAACACGCCCGCGGTCACAGTTTGACGCGTGGTGATATCCAGTTCAAGAGCAAAGTTAAATATCAAAATAACGAGTAGCGAAAAAACGAGCATCGCTGAGAAAAGTTCGCGCGAACGAAATTCGGCGGTGAGGTCTTTCCATGTTATTGCAAACATTGCTTTCAAGAAAGATGCGCGAGATGTTTGTTGATCGGCTGCCATATCAATCCGCCAGTGCTTTCTTATAGAACGAAAGTAAATTGGTTTTGCCGAGTTGTTTGCGTGTGGCTGATGCAGTGATGACGCCGCGTGACAGAACATCGAAGCGAGTGGCGAGGTCCCCGGAGTGGATTAGATCATGGGAGGTCATCACAACCGTGCGACCTTTTGCCGCAACGGAACGAAGCACATCGTCGAGCATCACGGATGCATCCTGATCGAGACCGGTATAGGGCTCATCGAATAACATCACATCGGGGTCGTGAAACACGGCACGGCCGATGGCGAGACGCTGCTGCATGCCGCGCGAAAAAGTTCGCACGAGATCGCGTCGGCGTGAAGCAAGACCGACCATTTCGAGCACTTCCGTAATTCGAGCTTCGATGTTCGATACGCCGTACATGCGCCCAAAGAAGCGTAGATTCTCTTCGGCGGTCAGGTCACCGTAAAGCAAAGGCAAATGCGAGACCACACCCAGTCGGGCTCGCACGGCCGCGGCTTGGTCGGGCAGGCGATATCCTGCCACGCTGACTTCACCAAGCGATGGACGCGAAAGCGAAGCGAGGATGCGAAGGAAGGTTGTTTTGCCCGCGCCATTTGGTCCGAGCAACGCCACGAACTCGCTTGGCTGGACCTCAAAGTCCAAGCCGCGCAAGATNNTCTCCTGACTTCAATCATTCCATCGTCCGAATATCGAATCAGATCATTCGATATTTGATCGTTATGCCATTTTCTTGAGAATCTCTTTCAGCTCCGCGCGTCGTCCTTGATAGGCTTCTTCGTTGATCTTGCCGGCGCGATGCAGATCATCGAGCGCAAGGATGGCGTCCATTACTTCATCCGCCGATTCAAATTCATCTTCGTCTTCTTCGGGCGCATTCTTCTGATTGCGGAAGAAGAACCAAATACCCGCGCCGATCAATATCAATCCCAACACGACCGCGCCGATGAATAAAATTTGCGGCAGGTTATTTGCTGAG
>PLNY01000205.1:5479-13000 GCA_003141915.1 Anaerolineae bacterium
AGCAGAACCACGGAAGGCGCATCGATCCCAAACGGCTGTTTGATTTCCAATTGACCGCTATATGGCAGAGTGAAGAAGGCAACGATTGCATATGGATTATTGCTGGGCGGCGCGGCTATGCCTTTCCCTGCGGCAACAAGTTGTGCGCTGTTTGGATCGGGTTCATAGCCTGTATTCTGCGCGCCCTTCGGAAATTTGATGAAGGGAATCGTCACGCCATCGCTGGAGATGATGACGGTTTGATTGCTGGTGTTCGTGAACGCATAAATTTCAATGAACTGCGCCTGCCCTTGTGTGGCAAAGTCGGAATAAACATGAACCTGGTTCATCTTGAGCAGGGTGAAGTCGTTGGTCGATTCGGATGAAGGAGTTGCGCTCACAGCCGGAGTGACTTCGGTCGAAGCGGTGCCGCTAACCATGGAAGGAATGGCTGTTGAAACGGTAACTGCTGAAGTCGTCGCGGTGGGAGGCGCCGCAGGTGCAAATGTCAGCGTGCGAATATACATGGCCACATCCAACGCCTGATCGTCGCTGAAATTTTTTCCGAAAGCGGGAATGTCTCCTTGACCGTTCTTGATAATCCGGATGATATCATCTTCAGATAACGCCGCCATCATTTTCTGATCCGTAAATTTATCGGCGCAGTTGGAGCAGTCCGCGTCGAACAAGGCTTTGCCCTGCGCGATTTGATCAGGTGTGGTGTGAAGCGTGAGTGCGTAAGCGACAACATCCCAGCGATTTTGATCGCTCAAATCTCTGATGAAAGGCGGCATGAAGCGATCCAGGTTGCCCTGCGAAACGGTGGTGAACCATTGGGCCGGTGAAGCGGAACGCGCCGTATCCGCCATGCCCAGCGCGGGAACGGTCACCGGCAATTGCTGGCTTTGAGGCCCGTTGCCGAGTCCGGTGTCGCCGTGACAAGCCGCGCAATTTTGCGTAAAGATCGTCGCGCCGTTTTGAACATCAGGTGCCGAAGCTGGATATAACAAGCCCAGAGTCGGCAGCGGAGTCGGTGAAACGTAATTGGGCGGCGGCGTAATATCCGAAGCGAGACTGCACCCCGCAAGGAAAATAAAGGAAAGAATAAAAATAAACACATGACGAAGTTTCATGAATTTTTTGTCCGATATCGAAAATCTGATTTTTATTTTAACGCCTTCCCGCAACTGGCACAGAATTGATCGGTGACCAAAACGGCTTTGCCACATTTTGGACAAAAGCCCGCCGACCTGCCTTTGCGTTCCTTGCGGCGCGCGGCCAGCATCGATTCGATTTCATCATCGGAAGGCCGTTCGGTCCTGGCTGCGGAGTCAGCGCGGCGAGCCGCGGCAGCGCGTTCGATTTGTTTCTCTATCTCATCATCGCTGATCGGCTGAGGTNNGACACGGTCGCGTTCCGCCATGAGCGAAGAAACTTCACTGGACTCTTCGTTTGCATTGCGGCGCGTCGAATCGAAAATCAATGGCGCGGCCAGATATAAGCCTACGCCCAACAGCAAGGCGATCAGCAAAAGAATTGCACTGAGATCCACAAGCCCTCCTACTTCAACATGGGGTTAATAATCGATTTTATCTCATCCACCGAAGAAAATGGTCCGATTTGAGCGTATTGAAGAACGCCCTGTTGATCGATAAAATATGTCTCAGGCACGCCCTTGATGCGGAACAATTGCGAGGCGCGCGTGCCCATATCTGGGCCATTGGCAAACGTAATTCCAAACTTCGCCAGATAGGCGCGCGCTTCCGGTTCGGTATCCACATAGTCCGCGCCGATGAAGACCACGCGGCCATCGTCTTTATAAAATTGCCAGGCTTGTTCCAGATCGGGCGCTTCCTGTTCACATGGCTTGCACCATGAAGCCCAGAAATTGACCATCACCACTTTGCCGCGAAAATCGGAGAGCTGAATTTGCGATTGTCCGTTTAACTCGTAACCGCTGAATAGCGGCATTGAAAAATTACTGACCTGATCGCCGGGTCCGATCTGGCCTTGCTGCGAACGGTTCAATTCGAAATAAACAACCGCCAGCAAACCAAGCAAGGCAACCCAAATGATGATTTGTGCCCAGATGGGCGGAGGGGCGCCACGGTGATTGCGCGTTGTTATTGGATTACTATCGATCATTCACTACCTTCTGTATATTAGAGATGAACCTTTAGTTATTTTCCATCTCGGCACATACCGCCGGGGACGGCGGCTTGGAGGTTAATATCTTTTCTTTAACTCTTCTTCCAGGCGCGCGACATATTCATCCTTCAACGCATCTTGATTCGACCCGGGAGCGGCTGAGACCGGCACAGGCTTGGTCCACATCCTCAGCGCACGGAAGAGGACGAACGCGCCAGCTAAAATGATAACGGGCGGCAGGATGTAGATCAGCCAATTGAATCCAGTTTGAGGCGGTTCCGCCAGCACGCGCACGCCATATTGCTGGACAAAATATTGTTTGATCTGATCTTCCGTCCAGCCTTGAGCAAGTTGCTGGCGAATCAGGTCGCGCCACTGGCGGCAGGCATCGGTGGGACATACATCCAGCGGCGTGTTTGCGCAAACCGGACAATACAGCTGATGAGCGATGTGATTCACCTCATCGTCTGATGGCGTTGGCACGGGTTGTTGTGCGAGAACAATACTTGTAAACAAGCTGGCAATGATAAGCGCAAGAATTGAAAGCCAAAATAGTTTTTTCATGATGGTTTTGAATATCAATCCGCCGCGCTGGCTTGCCTGCTGTCAGTTTGTTTGTCAGCTTGATGAATGCTGCGCATTTGCGCCGGGATTCGTTCAACCTCGCGGTCGGGCCATGCCGCAATGATAATACCGAACAAGAAAATGATCGCGCCGATCCATAACCAGTTTACCAACGGATTGACGAAGATTTTGAAGGTCGCACCGTTGGCTGCGGCGGGCTGCCAATCCACAAGAATAATGTAGAGATCATCCTTCAACGTTGAGCGCTGACCGGGAATGGTCATGTTCTGTTGTTCGGTCGGATAATAATCAATGCGCGGATATAAATCGCCCAGATAATTTTTGCCTTGATAAACGCTGACGATGGCGCGCGTTACCTGCTGTCCATCCGGGCCGGGGAATTGGGCAACCGAATCATATTTGACGGTATAACCGCTCAACGATAAAGAGTTATTTGTCGAAACTGTTCCCTGGGTTTGCACCTGAAACAGATTGATGCCGAGAATGCCCACCGCCATCAGCATCATGCTGATATGAATCACATAACCACCATAGCGTCTGCGGTCGCGTCCCACGAGACGCCAAAAGGCGACGAAAATATTCTCGTTCTGCGCCCTCACGCGGGCAAACGTGGCGCGTCCAAATTCCTGTAGGGTCACCAATAAAACCAATGCGACGAGGAAGAATCCTACCAACGCAATGGGATTATTTGTATAAGTGAAGAACAAGATTACAGTAATGATCAATGCAGCAACTGCCGATTTCCAGATAGCGCGCCCCAGAGTTTTGAGGCTGGAATGTCCCCATGCCGAGAGCGGCGCGACGCCCATTAACAACATCAGCACAGCAAAGAGCGGCGCGGTCGCGGCTTGATAGAACGGCGGTCCCACCGTCACTGTCTGACCGGTAAACAATTGTGAAACCAACGGGAAGACCACGCCCCAGAAACACACGACCAATATGCTTATGAATAAAAGGTTATTGAGCAGGAAAAGCGCCTCGCGCGAAAGCATAGACTTCATCTCTGTTTCGCCGCGCAAGTCGGGCCAGCGATAAATNNGCGAAAGCGTGGACCGAAGAAAGCACGCCGGTTCGGGTCAGGAAGGTTCCGAAGATCACCAATGAATAGGTCAGGATGATCAGAAGCATATTCCATTGTTTGAGCAGGCCGCGTTTCTCTTGAATCATCACGGAGTGTAAAAAGGCTGTGCCGGTCAACCACGGCATCAAGGCCGCGATCTCAACCGGGTCCCAACCCCAGAAGCCGCCCCAACCCAGCACATCATATGCCCAGCGGCTGCCAAGCACCAAGCCGCAGGAGAGGAAGAGCCAGGCGATTAACGTCCAGCGGCGCGTGATGCGGATCCAGCGATCATCCGTGCGGCCCGTGATCAATGCCGCGATGGCAAACGCAAATGGAATCACGAATGAAACAAAACCAAGATATAACATTGGCGGATGAATGATCATGCCCGGATGGCGCAATAACGGATTCAAACCGTTTCCATCCGTTGGAGTGGCAAGAGTTGCGTTAAGCATCGGAGCGAATATGCTTTTAATGGCATTCCCACCTGCATCCGTGATCAATTTTCCATCTGGTCCCTGCCAAAATTCGGCAAACGGATTCTCGTAAAAGACAACCAGGCTGAGGAAGAATGCTGTGGTAATGGACGTAACGACAATCACCCACGGCAGGAATTCGCGGTCACGATCCCATTTGCGAAGGGTGACGAGCGATGCGAACGCGGCCATCAACCATGACCAGAAAACAAGCGAGCCGGCTTGTCCTCCCCACCAGGCAGTCACCTTGAGATAAGTCGGCATCTCGCGGCTGGTCACCTCATAAACGAATGAAACTTCGAAATGATTCGTGACCAGCAGATAAATCAGCGATAGGGCAGAAAGAGAGATAAGCGGCCACAGCAATAACATGGCACGGCGCGCCGACTCAACCCAATTGGCGGATTTTGTTCTCTCACCATAAATCGCTGCGCCTACACTGTAAAGTGCAACCACAAACGCAATAACAATAACTCCATACCCGAAATCTGCAACCATAAAAATTCCTCATAGAAGGTGAGGCCTGACGGATTGGAATCTGTCAGGCCTCACCACCGGATTAACCACCGACCTGATTGGGTACTGCTTCCTGATATTTGGTCGGACATTTGAGCAGTAATTCGTCGGCGTGGAAAACGCCACTTGAATCAAGATGACCGGTCATAATGGCCTGCGCTTCATTCTTCAGGAGGTCAGGTTTGGGACCGTTATAAATGATTTGGAGCCGCGCCCGGTTCGGGTCAATGACCGCCGCGTGTAAAACCGCGGCCAATCCGCCTTCCGCGTCGACTTCCTTTTGATCGCCCGGAACCTGGGCAACGTCAAAGGTTAGCATAAGCGTATTCGCATCATATTGAATGGTATCGCCGACAACCGCGCCCGAGACGCGCACATCCTGACCAGCCATGCTGGTACTTTTGGCTTTTAATTCGTCAACGGTCATAAAATATTCGGCGTTGGCCTTCGTGGCCGAGAAGATCAAATAGACGACCGCCGCGAGGATCAGCACACCGCCAACGATAAATTTTGTTCGTCCCATGAACTGCCTCCAATAAAAAAGAGAAGACTTTAAACCAGTCTCATTCTACATGTAGAGATTAATAGATGCTGAAAAAAGGTTGACCAATGATCTTTCAATTCGCCCCGTTTTATCGCCCTGAAAAGGTTCTTCTGAAGGAAGATTCAGGCTTCACGTCTGAGCTTAGTGCCGCACACGCGGCAAAAGCGGTCGCCTTTCTGCGCACGCGTCCCACACTGATGACAATAGACTTCGCTATTACTTTCCGAATCATCACTCGAGTGATGTTTCTTGCGGGATTTATTCCTGCCGCGTCCTGTCTGCCAGAAATAAACCACGCCTCCAAGAATCAAAAGCAGGCCAAAGCCGATAATCACATAAGGGACGTAATTGCTTAACATGACGCGGCCCGCAGTGCTGGGACCCAGCGGCTGTGAAGGCTGAACCTGTAGAGAGGAAATGCTCAAGGCATCGCTTGCCTTTTCATAACTCAGCGTAAGCGAAAAAGAAGTTCCAGCAGTCAGCGCGCCGAAATCGCCGCTGTAATATTTCATGTTATCGTCTCGAGTCTCGGAGGAAGTTAGAGGCGGCGTAATTTGAAGATTCTTTGCCCCGATGGGTTGCTGGACAGTCAGCTTGAAAGCGTCGACATTATAGTCTGTGATCCATTGGTAGAAATATTTACGCGCCCTACCGTCTTTTTGAATCGGGTCGTAATATTCAATCTGGATTGCCGGACCTTTGGCCTTGATGNNAGGTTCTGGACATCGCCTTCCTGTTGGACCGAATAATTAATCCCTTGGCTGGAAACAGTATCGGGTGTTTTTCCGACCGCGAGTGCGCTGGGTTGTCCGGCTGTTGCGGGCAAATGGAAGACCAGCGTGGCAGGCAGAGGCGTATCCGCGGATAACGTAATGTAGTTGATGACCAGCATGCTGGGCTTATCGAATTCAGGCCACAGCTCTACTTGAAGGCTGGATATTTTTATTGCATTCCCGGCCGCTTGGGCAGGGAAGGGAAAAATCAATATTCCGAAGAAGATCAGGACAGCTAACCACCTGCGCACGGATACCTCCAACTGAAATTCTACTGATCTTACCATGCAAGCAGCAGTCGAGATACCCTTAAATTCAAATTAATTGTGAAGAAAAATATCACCCTCTGGGCGCTAAAGCCAGCACCAATTGCCAGCAGGCGTAATTGATCGGCGTAGGAATATAATGCCGCTGTCCTATACGCGTAATTGCGCCGCTGATCGCGTCGATCTCAGTCGGCGCGCCGCGAAGAATATCTTGCAACATGGACGAATGATTCGCCGCCGTTTTTCGCGCGACCTCTTCCACAGCAGCGGCAGGATCGCGGAATGACAATATAATTTTTTCGGCGGATGCAACCGATGCAGCTTCCTCGGCCAAGGCGCGCATCAATCCGCGCGCGGTAGGACGCTCGAGCAATTCACCGTTCGGGACTTTCAATAACGCGGTCAATGGATTGATTGCCGCGTTGACGATTAATTTGCTCCATACCATTGAACGCGCATCATCAACAATCTCCACTTTAAAATCAGCGGACTTCAGCGCTTCTTTAATCGCACCGATAGCGGGATGCGCTTCGATGGATATTTTTCCTTCGCCTCCGACTTTCACCAGACCTGGTTCAAGCAACGTTGCTCCGATGGTGATTGTCCCAAGCGCCACGCGCGACTCGCCTAATTCATTAACAAGTATTTCCCGGTTACCCAATCCGTTTTGCAACGTGATCGCCAATCCATCGTCCGCTAAACATTCTTTCAATTGATGCGCGGCGCGCTCCGTCTGCCACGATTTGACCAGGACAATTGCATGTTTTATGCCGCGGCACTCTTTTGGGTTATCGGTGACGCGGACGGAAAATCTTTGTTCATCTCCATTTGCATCCATGAGCCGCGCACCGTTTAGACGTAACGCGTTTAAACCCTCGGGCCAGGTGCCAAGTATTGTGACGCGGTATCCGCTGGAGGTCAGGCGCGCCGCGAATAACGTCGCCAGCGCGCCCGTGCCAACGATCAATATATCCACAGTTATTCAATTTCTTTTTGCAAGGCTTGCCATTCTTTGTCATCCATCTCGACCGAATGTTCATTTGCAGGAAAATGTTTCATTTGAACATCTTCGATATATTCTCCGAAAGCACGTTGCATTTCATTATGAAGGTCTGCATATTGCTTAACAAACTTCGGCGTGAAGCGATCAAAGAGTCCAAGAATATCGTGA
>PLNY01000240.1:0-7539 GCA_003141915.1 Anaerolineae bacterium
GAGGGTAAGTCGCGTACTGAGGCCGGGGCGAGATAATCGCGCATGGCGCTCACAGCATCTTCAGGACTTGCTTGATTCGATAATTCAACACTGACACATACGGTATGACCATCTGTCACCGCAACGCGATTCGTGTGTGCACTGAATCCAATGTCTGCCAGTTTAATTTGGTTGCCATCGAGCTTGCCAAGCATCTTGCGCGGTTCCCATTCCACTTTGTCTTCCTCGCCGCCGATGTTTGGAACGACGTTGTCCATGATATCCAGTGATGGCACGCCGGGATAGCCCGCGCCGGATAGCGCCTGCATGGAAACTACAAAAACTTTTTTCACGCCGAACGAATCGTCGAGCGCTTTGAGTGCGACAGTTAGACCGGTGCTGGTGCAGTTTGGATTCGTTGTAATGCAACCGCTCCAGCCGCGTTGTTTGCGTTGCTGTTTGACCAATTGAATATGATCCGCATTGACTTCAGGAAGCAAAAGCGGCACATCGTCTGCGCGGCGATACGAAGACGCGTTCGAACAAACGGCAAATCCCGCTTGAGCGAATTGCGGCTCAAGGTCTTTGGCGAGATCCGCAGGCAGCGCCGAGAAAACAATTTTTGCTTGAACCGCTTCCGGCGTCGCGGGAACGACGACCATCTTGCGCGCATATTCAGGCATGGGATCATTCAGCACCCAGCGGCAAGCCTGCGCATATGGTTGTCCAACTGAACGGTCCGACGCCGCTAATGCAACCACTGTGAACCACGGATGATTATCGAGCAATGAAGTAAATCTCTGGCCGACCGAGCCGGTCGCGCCGAGTACTGCAACGGGAATTTGGGGCATAAGATAACTCCTTCTTGGTTTATGAAATAATTAATTCGTGCAAGGCTTTCACCGCGATCTCAGTGTCGGCTGCGGCGACGACCATGCTGATAGATACTTCCGATGAACCTTGGGCGATGGCCAGAACATTTGCATTATTTTTTCCAAGTTGCGAGAAGACTCTTCCGGCAACACCCGGTGTGTGTTGCATTCCCACGCCAACCACAGTGATGATCGAGACATCTGCCGTCATCCAGACGCGGTCAATATCGTTATCCTCGATCTCGCTTGAAAAAACCTTTTCGAGTTGATTTACAACAATAGCTGCAGTATCTGATGGTACTGCAAAGCAAATGGATTGCTCCGACGAAGCTTGTGTAATCAGCGGGACGCTTGTGCCTGTGGATGCAACTGCCGCGAAGGCGCGCGCTGCCACACCGGGGACTCCCAGCATCCCGCGCCCTTCGATTGTAATTAGTCTTTGATTGCGAATTGCAGTCACTGCTCTCACGACTTGACCGTTCACGGGCTTGCCCTTGGATTTGACGTTTGCCATCAAACGCGTGCCGGGGTGCGAAGGATTGAACGTATTGCAGATGCGTAATCCAATTCCCGCTTCGATCACCGGACGAATCGTTTTCGGATGCAGAACTTTTGCGCCATAATAGGCGAGTTCAGCAATCTCGCTGTAAGTGATTTCAGGAAGAGTACGCGCTGAAGAATCAATGCGCGGATCGGTGGTCATCACGCCATCCACGTCAGTCCAAATCCAAACATCATCAGCGGGCAGCACCGCGCCGATAATTGCCGCGGAATAATCGCTCCCACCTCGACCTAAAGTTGTGATCACGCCGCCAGGCGTCGCGCCGATGAAGCCGGTGGTGACAGGAACGACGCCTTCATCCAATAACGGATTCAGGAGATGGCGTGTCTGCTCTGTGGTCGCTTTTAAATCGGGATGTGCGTTTTGAAAATGATCGTTCGTAATGATGAACTCGGTAGATTCAACTGCCTTTGCGTTGATGCCCGTATTCTCCACGATCGCGGCCAGCACGCGGACACTCATTCGTTCGCCGAGGGATGCCACCGCATCCAATGCGCGCGGGCTGGCCTCGCCAAGCACTGCCATAGCCTTGCATAAATCCACGAAAGAAAAAATCAGGGTATTGATTTCATTCCTAGTTTTTTTGGAAAGGGTTCCATTTCGGACAAGTTCATCTATCACAACAAAATGTTTTTCGCGCAGCGTCGTCTCTGCATCGGAAAGCGACTCGGTATTTCCCTGCGCGGCTCGTGATGCGCTCTCGAGCAGGAGGTTGGTCACGCCCGACATTGCTGAAGTCACTACAATCACGCGCGGCCATTCAGCGCGTGCCTCTCGAATGATTTCCATGACATTGATCAGCGCCTTAATCGAGCCGACAGAGGTTCCGCCGAATTTCATCACGAGCGTTTGTTTTGATTTTGGCATGGCATTTTGTTCTCCTTGTATCAGTAAAATAAAACGCCTCACGTTTTCGTGAGGCGTTATGTGTCCTGATAAAACTCTTCTTCGATTACTTCCATCCAAGCACAAAAACCTCACGGGTGATCCGAGGGGTAGTGGTAGTCATGGATGTGGTGAAGCAAACTGAATTCAAAATACTGTACATATTGGGCGATATTCTATGCGCGAGTTGGAGAATGGTCAAGAGGAAAAGTCGAACAAGGAACTTTGAAACTCACCTCTTGACGGATTTTCAATTCTGCCTATAATCAGGCGAAATACTTATAGACAAATGAACACTTCAATCTTCAGCCTCTCCCTTATTGTCGTCCTTATTTCGGTCCTTATTATTAAGGATCAATTTTCGGTTAGGATGGCAACGGTGAGAGAGAAGTAACACACCATAGTAAGTGCAAAGAGCCGCCCTAACCATGAGCGGCTCTTTTTATATCAACTTTAAGGAAAAGAGCCATGCGATCTGATACTATCAAAAAAGGTTATGAAAAAGCTCCACACCGAGCTTTGCTTCGCGCCACCGGGATGAAGGAGGAGGACTTTGATAAGCCGTTTGTTGCAATCGTAAATTCATATGTGGATATCGTTCCGGGCCATGTTCATCTCCAGGAATTTGGCAAACTTATAAAAGACGCGGTGCGCGCCGCGGGCGGTGCGCCGTTTGAATTCAATACCATCGGCGTAGATGACGGCATCGCGATGGGCCACGTGGGGATGAAGTACTCGCTTCCATCGCGGGAACTGATCGCGGACTGCGTTGAAACGATGATCGAAGCCCACCGCTTCGACGCCATGATCTGCATCCCGAACTGCGACAAGATCGTACCCGGGATGTTGCTGGCCGCGATGCGCGTTAACATCCCGACCATTTTCGTTTCCGGCGGGCCAATGAAAGCGGGGATGACTCCCGAAGGCGAAGCGATTGATTTGATCTCTGTGTTCGAAGGCGTGGGGGCATATTCAGCGGGAAAGATCGACGAGAAGCGTTTGTCTATTTTGGAAAAATTTGCCTGTCCATCCTGCGGTTCATGCTCCGGTATGTTCACCGCGAACTCAATGAATTGCCTGATGGAGGTGCTTGGATTGGCTCTGCCGTATAACGGCTCCGCGCTGGCAAAAACGAAAGAACGCGAAGATTTGGCGCGCAAGGCCGCGTCACAAATCATGACATTGTTTGCGCGTGATATCAAGCCGCGCGATATTGTCACACCGGAAGCGATTGATGATGCGTTCGCATTGGATATGGCGATGGGCGGCTCGACCAATACGGTTCTTCACACGCTGGCGTTGGCCAACGAAGCGAATGTGGATTATCCGCTGAGCCGCATCAATTCGGTGGCGGATCAAGTTCCGCATATCTGCAAAGTGAGTCCGTCAGGCAAATGGCACATGGAAGACGTTCACCGCGCAGGCGGCATTCCTGCCATCCTGAATGAAGTTCAGCGCGGGACAGGCATGTTGCACTTTGATCGCATCACAGTCAGCGGCACGACATTGGGGGAATCCATCAAAGGGATTGAGATCAAGGATGAAGACGTCATCCGCTGCTATGAAAATGCGTACTCGAAGCGCGGCGGGCTGTCCATTTTGTTTGGCAATCTTGCGCCGAAGGGTGCGGTTGTTAAAGTCGGCGGCGTGAGCGAGGCGATGATGAAGTTCAGCGGCCCGGCGCGGATCTACGAATCACAGGACGAAGCATACGCCGGAATTCTGGCAAATGAAGTGAAACCCGGCGATGTAGTNNGGATTGGGCGACAAGGTTGCTTTGATCACGGATGGCCGTTTCAGCGGCGGGACGCGCGGAGCTTGCATTGGTCACGTATCGCCGGAAGCCGCGGCCGGCGGGCCGATTGCCGCGCTCAAGGTTGGGGACATGATCGATATTGACTTAACGGAACGCAGGCTGGATGTCCGTTTGAGCGAGGCGGAGATCAAAGAACGTTTGGCCGCGTTGCCTCCGTTCAAATCCAAAATCACATCGAAATGGTTGAAGCGTTATTCGTATTTTGTAACCAGTGCTGATACGGGCGCGGTGTTGAGCATGTAGGCCAAAGGAGAAGAAAATGAAAATGACAGGTGCAGAAATTCTGTGGGAATGTATGGTGAGGGAAGGTGTGGAGGTTGTGTTCGGTTACCCCGGCGGCGCCAACATGCCGATCTATGATGCGATGTTAAATTATCCAGTGCATCATGTGCTGGTGAGACATGAGCAGGGCGCGGCGCACATGGCGGATGGATACGCGCGAGCATCAGGCAAAGTCGGTGTGGCGATGGCAACATCGGGACCTGGCGCGACAAATCTTGTCACGGGCATTGCTACGGCGATGATGGATTCGTCGCCCGTGGTGTTCGTCACAGGACAGGTCGCGGCGCATTTGATCGGCGGTGATGCGTTTCAGGAAGTGGATGTCACTGGCATTACATTGCCCATCACGAAACATAATTATCTTGTGACGCGCGCCGATGAGGTTGCAGAAGTTGTGCGCGAGGCGTTTTATATCGCGCGCAGCGGACGTCCTGGGCCGGTATTGATTGACTTCTGCAAGAATGCGCAGGTTGAGCAGGCCGAATTCGTTTTTCCAGATGAAGTGAAATTACCCGGCTATCAGCCTCCGGAGCGGGCGCCTCAATCGGACCTTGAAGAGGCTGTCCGTTTAATTGAGAAGGCCCAGCGTCCGGTTATTCTCGCCGGTCACGGTGTATTGATGTCCGGTGCGGAAGAGGCGCTGGCACATTTTGCTGTGAAAACTCAAACACCGATTGCCAGCACCTTGCTCGGACTTGGCGCTTTTCCTGCGTCACATGAACTGAGCCTCGGCATGATGGGTATGCATGGCGAAGTCCACACCAACCTGGCGATACAAAACTCGGATTTGATTCTGGCTTTCGGTATGCGCTTCGATGACCGCGTGACCGGCAATTTGAAGACGTATGCCTCGAAAGCCAAAAAGATTCACGTCGAGATTGATCCGTCCGAGGTCCATAAGAATGTGCGTGTGGATGTCCCGCTGGTTGGAGATTTGAAAAACGTCCTGACTGATCTCATTCAGATGGTGGATGAATACGACCACGATGAATGGTTACAACAAATCAACGAATGGAAGGTTGATGCCGATTCGCGTTCGATCATGAATTGGCCGAACGATGACAATTTATACGTGGCGCATCTGGTCACTGATATTTGGAAGGCGACCGGCGGCGGGGCAATCGTTACCACTGATGTGGGCCAGCACCAGATGTGGGCGGCTCAATATTATCCGCTCGAAAAACCGAACCGCTGGATTACGTCCGGCGGCGCCGGGACGATGGGCTTTGGGTTGCCATCGGCGATTGGCGCGTGGTTCGCGCATAAAGATCAGGAGATTTGGGCCATCGCCGGAGACGGCGGATTCCAAATGACTGCTGCGGAATTAACAACCGCCGTTCAGGAAGGCGCGAATGTAAAGGTCGCCATCATGAATAACAACTTCCTCGGCATGGTACGCCAGTGGCAGGAATTCTTCTTCGAGAAACGTTACTCTGCCGTCAATATGCTTACGCCGGACTTTGTCAAACTTGCCGAGGCGCACGGAGTTCCTGCGCGGCTCGTGACCAAACGTGAGGAAGTGAATGAAGCCATCGAATGGGCGCGCCGAACACCGGGTCCGATCGTGATCGAATTCCGTGTGGTTCAGGAGGACTCGGTCTATCCGATGGTTCCTGCGGGCGCATCCCTCGATCAAATGTTGCAGAGACCGGAACGCGCAGTGAAATAAGGAGAAAAAATGCAATATACATTTATCGCGTTAGTTGAAAACAAACCTGGTGTTTTGAATCGCGTGGCGTCTTTGTTTCGCCGCCGCAACTTCAACATCGAGTCGCTCGCGGTGGGGCGGACGGAGAAGACGGATGTTTCACGCATGACCATGGTGGTGGATTGTCCCAATGGCGATGTGGATGCGCACAGAATCGAGGCCAATCTTTACAAGCTGGTGAATGTGATTGATGTGCAGGATGTCAGCCGCCTGCCGGCTGTCACGCGTGATCTCGCATTGATCAAGGTCAAGGCCGGACCGGAGAAGCGCGCGGAAGTCAACAGCCTGGCAGCCATCTTCCGCGCCCGCATCGTGGACGTGGCGGCGGACTCCGTTATTGTTGAAGTTACCGGCACCGAGGAAAAGATCGAAGGCATGACCGAATTACTTCGCCCGATTGGAATCGCGGAAATGGTCCGTACGGGCCAGGTTGCGATGACGCGCGGCGCGAATTCAGGCATCCGCCGCATGCCGGGTATGGAAGATTCGCATTACGAAGATGATTACGAAGTGGCGGAGATGACGCCGTAAAACAAAATCACACGGAGAAGCACAGGTTTTAAAAGATTTTCCGTGCAATCTACAAATCCGTGTACGAAAAATCAACAATCAAATCAGGAGAATTCATTATGGCAAAAATCAATTTTGGCGGGGTCGAGGAAGATGTCGTCACGCGCGGAGAATTTCCGCTTGAGAAGGCGCGCGAAGTTTTGAAGAACGAAGTCGTGGCAGTGCTCGGCTATGGCGTGCAGGGACCCGCACAGGCTATGAACATGCGCGATAACGGAATCAAAGTCATTGTGGGACAACGCGAGGGAACGCCCAATTGGGATAAAGCCGTCGCCGATGGCTGGGTTCCGGGCAAGACGCTGTTTTCCGTTGAAGAAGCGGCTGAGCGCGGCACAGTGATTCAATATTTACTTTCGGACGCCGGTCAGCATTCGCAGTGGCCGAAGATCGTTGAATGTTTGAACGAAGGCGATATGCTTTATTTTTCGCATGGATTTTCGATCACGTACAAGGANNAAACGGGCGTTATTCCTCCGCCGCATGTGGATGTTGCGCTCGTAGCGCCGAAAGGTTCAGGTCGCAGTGTGCGTACTAATTTCCTCGACGGTTCCGGCATCAATGCCAGTTTTGCAATTCAACAAGATGCAACCGGTCGCGCCTATGATCGGACGATTGCGCTTGGAATCGCGATTGGCGCGGGATATTTATTTCCGACCACGTTCGAGAACGAAGTCTATTCGGACTTGACCGGCGAACGCGGCATTTTGATGGGCGCGCTGGCGGGCGTGATGGAAGCGCAATACAACGAACTTCGCAAGCATGGACACACACCGTCGGAAGCATTCAACGAAACAGTGGAAGAACTTACGCAATCCCTCATTCGCCTGGTCGGTGAAAATGGAATGGATTGGATGTATGCCAATTG
>PLNY01000240.1:7564-9817 GCA_003141915.1 Anaerolineae bacterium
TCCGAAATGTGGCGGGCCGGCGCGGCCGTTCGTTCTCTGCGCCCGGAGAACTGGAAGAAGTAGGTCGCGTTTCAAACGTGACCTACAGGAGATATCTTTATGAATAACTATGTTCGTATTTTTGATACAACCCTGCGTGACGGCGAACAATCGCCCGGCGCAACGATGACCTCCGCTGAGAAATTGGAAGTGGCGCACAGTCTGGCCCGCCTCGGCGTGGATATTATCGAAGCAGGATTTCCCGCCTCCTCGCCCGACGATCTCGAAGCGGTTCGTCGCATCGCTGAAGAGGTTGGCAACCCTACAGCAGGCGAGCCGAATGCTAAGGTCCCGGTCGTTGCCGGTCTGGCGCGGGCTTCGAAGGGTGATATTACCAAAGCTTGGGAAGCGGTCAAAGGCGCACAGAAGCCCCGCATCCATACTTTTATCGGGACTTCTGAAATTCACATGAAGTACAAGCTGAAAATGGATCCGGAGGAAGTGATTCAGCGCGTTTCGGAAATGGTCGCTTACGCGCGGTCGCTTTGTGCGGACGTTGAATTTTCTCCCGAAGATGCGGGACGCTCCGATCCAGAATTTTTATATGTCGTTTTGGGCGAAGCGATCAAATCCGGCGCGACCACATTGAATATTCCCGATACCGTGGGTTACACCACGCCCGATGAATTCTTCAATCTGATTGACGGCATCATCAAGCACACGCCCGGAATGCATGACGGCATCACGATCTCGGTTCATTGCCATGACGATCTCGGAATGGCAACGGCCAATACTCTGGCCGGCATTCGCGCAGGCGCGCGTCAGGCGGAAGTGACCATCAATGGCATTGGTGAACGCGCCGGCAATACATCGCTCGAAGAAGTGGTGATGACGTTGAAGACCCGCCATCCCGTCTTCGAGTTGGAAACGGGCATTGATACCACACAGATTGCGCGCGTCAGCAAACTCGTCAGCAATTACACCGGCATGGTTGTCCAGCCGAACAAGGCGATTGTCGGTGCGAATGCCTTTGCCCATGAGGCGGGCATTCATCAGGATGGAATGCTCAAGCATCAAACCACCTATGAGATCATGCGCCCGGAAGATGTCGGTGTGAGTCAATCCACGCTGGTGATGGGCAAGCATTCGGGTCGTCACGCGTTGCGGTCACGTCTGGCTGAGATGGGTCATTCACTGGATGACGTCGAGCTTGATAAAGCCTTTGCGCGCTTCAAGGAATTGGCGGATCGCAAAAAGACGGTTACGGACGCGGATCTCGAAGCGTTGATTGCCGATGAATTTTATCAGCCGCGTGACGTGTATCTGCTCAACGGTCTGCAAGTTTCCTGTGGAACGATGGGGATGCCGACTGCTTCAGTTCGTTTGCGCGGCCCCGATGGAAAAATATACACTCAGGCCGCGATTGGCACTGGCCCGGTGGATGCCACTTACAAAGCCATTGATGAGATTGTCAATGTGCCTAGCACCCTGCTCGAATTCAATATCCATGCCGTCACCGAAGGCATCGACGCCTTGGGCGAAGTGACTGTTCGCATCCAAGGCAAAGATGGCGATCATACGATGGACGCGCAGACCGAAATCCAACATAACCGTGTCTACGGCGGTCATGGTGCGGATACCGACATCATTGTCGCCAGCGCGAAAGCCTATATCAGCGCGCTCAACAAGTTGATCATCGCGCAGACTGAAGGTCTGCAAACTGCTTAAATGATTATGGCGTCACGCTTGAATAATACAAGAAGGAAAAAATTATGTCTACTCAAAATGAAGATCAGGATTTTGTTCAAGCCGATTGGTTTGATCCGTTTCCCCAACCGAATACCATCCCTTCCGGCTGGGATGTCAGCGGATTCTTTTCGGAGCCTCAACCTGCTTCCGTTGAAGATGCGGATGCCGCAGAAGAAAGCTGAACCCATTACCCGCGCAAGCCGCGCAGCTTGCAAGGAAATCTAAAAACATTATGCCCAAAACTTTATTCCAAAAAATCTGGGACTCGCATGTTGTCACTGAGCAACCGGATTCTCCCGCCGTGCTTTACATTGACCTGCACCTCGTGCATGAAGTCACCTCGCCGCANNATGATGTCCCGATTGCCGATGCGATGGCCGCCGCGCAGATCAAGCAAATGGAAACGAACGCGGCCGAATTCGGAATCACATTGCATGGAATGCACAGTCCGCACCGTGGCATTGTCCACGTGATCGGCCCGGAGCTGGGAAGAACCCAACCCGGTATGACCATCGTCTGCGGCGA
>PLNY01000057.1 GCA_003141915.1 Anaerolineae bacterium
TACTGCCGCCCGACCAAGCCGTGCCGTAGAAATTGCCATCCCTCCCTATTATTAGAGCTGCTTGCGGATGATCTCCGTTTAGGTAACCTTGGAACGATACTAAATTGGTCATCACACCATTTGTCGTCACCATGAATACCGAACCAAAACCTTCACTCCCGCCGTCCATCGTCGTGCCGTAGAAATTGCCGTCACTCCCCAGAGTCAAGGTGGACGGTAACGGTCTACTTGATGTTTGTGGGATGTCGAATGACACAAGCAAAGTTAAAGCGCCATTGGTCGTTACCTTAAAAACCGTTCCATTACTACTCCAACTTCCGCCATAATCTGTCGTGCCATAGAAGTTACCGTCATCGCCCAACGTCAGGCCCATTGGACCCGCCCCATTGGTTCCAGCAAAAGAACACAGTGTCTGTAATGTCTGCGCGCCGACCAGTGAAGCGGATGCCATTAGCAGGAACGCAATTGCGGATTTGAACGGCAATTTTGTCGAATGTCCTGTTTGTTTTGGCTTCACAGCAGTTCAATTTTAAACCAAGGCCGGAACGCAGTCAAGATTTTATCCTTGGTGTGACGAACAAAATCAGGTTTCACAATCCCAGAGCTTTTTGCTCGTGTTGCTTCTTTTTTGATTCCGGCGCGTTNNGCGCGTGAATTTTTTCCAAACGGCGTTTCACACCAACATTGGGATTCGTCTTTAAGGCAGCCTCAAAGTATTCAATGGCTTGCTTGTCATCTCCCCAAGCTTCCAGAATTTCGCCGGTCGCACGGTAAATTTCAGCGTGCTCCTCTGAAAACTTTTGGGGCAATCGCTCCGCTGCTTTGGTCAGCGCATCCAAAATTCTTGCCCCGTCTTCCTTCGAGATTTCTTTGCCGAGATTTTGCAATTCTGCCTGTGCTTCTCGAAGCAGGGTGAAACCGTCCCGGTTTTCAATTTGCAGCCGCCGATAATTGGCCGCCTGTTCCTCATCGCCAAGCTCTTCGCAGGTCACGGCAATCAAGCCGCAGACATCTGAACGCTGATTGAGATCAAACGGAGCGCCTCCATCAACCCACGCTTTCAGCAATTCGATACATTTTTTCCGATATGGAAAGGCTCGTTCCGGTTCTTCGATTAAATCATACGCCTCCAGCAAGAGCCGGCTTGCCCTAACCGCCGCTTTGATATCGCTGCCGAAACCGAGGTCTATGGCGCGTTCCAGCAAACAGGCAATTTCTTCAGCTATCGGTGCTGTAATTTCCAACGCCTGAATTTTACGATCCGATGCCAACTGCAATAGTTCAGGAGCGTTTGCATGGCTCAAAGCGCTTTCCAACCTTTTATGCCGTCCTTCTTGGCTGAAATAAAAATCAACTTGACGCTGAAATTTATCCCGAAATCCAGACAGCATCTCATCTAAATCAACCTGTTTGCTCATTGCGCTGTTTTTGGATTTTTGTGGGGCTGTTTGTCTTTTACAATTTCCACGTGAACAACGTATTTTGCATTACCCGACGCAAGTGCATCGCTGAAGGCTTGCAAAATGTCCGGGTCAAAACGCTTTTCTTTTATTTTCACCGTGCCGCTTCCGAAATCCGTCTGCGCCGCCACGATGATCTGTTCCACGCCCACCACGCCCAGCGCAATGGCCTCGTTGGCGTCAATCTCACGCCAGCCCATGCCGGAGTTAAGTGCAAAAGGTGGAAATCGAAGACCAAAATCACTAATTTTCAGCCAGATTGAATCATCAATTGTGGCTATCAGCCTATTGCCAGAATATATTTTGCCGCCGCAATCTTGCCATCTTTCCGTCCAATTAACCGTCTCTTCCATGTCCAAAACTTTGGTCAGTTCCCATGCCGGATAATGCGCGCGTGCAATCGGCGTATTGCCCCGTTGTTGCCGCGCCAAACCATTTGTGAGACCTCTAATTGTATCAATGCACGATTGGACTCTTTCATGCTCAACTCTGTGTCCATTCTCACGAAGCACGTCTTTGATCATGCACCTTGCGGTCGCGGTATTGGCACTTTTTTCTACCGAGAGAATTTGAAGTTTTTGCTCCCGTGCTTTGTCTTGCGGTTTCAAACGCAGCAAAACATCAATTATCGTGTAAGTGATTTGTTCTTTTGCAGCGGACTCGGTCATTTTTGAAAGAAATGGGTTCATCGAAATGTCCGTCTCCAGGTCACCTTCTTATTCCAGTCGTTGAGCGGTTGCTGGAGCGCTCCGCGCCGTTGCATAATCTTGTCCGCGTGCGCCACGATAATCGAATTTGGAATAATCTGGGTTTGGAGACATGACTCCTTCAACGCGGGCGCCCGCAATTCAAGCCACCTCGACTCGAACTTTAGCCGGTCAGTCGTCTTCCGCTCAAAAGCCATAAACCAAATTTAGAAACGCCGCACATTGCAATTGTCTCCGAATCCCGTGATTGGAGATCCGAACCTGTCTGCGCGTCAACAATTATCTCCCATGTTCGATATAATACTCAACCGCCCGGTTCGTGTCACAGGTCCACATACGGATTGTGTTTTGCGAATTATTGACCGTGGTATAGGAAAAGGTTCCGATCGGAAA
>PLNY01000384.1 GCA_003141915.1 Anaerolineae bacterium
ATGGGATTGGGCTTATCCATCGCGAAATATATTATTGAAGCACATGGCGGCGAGATCAAAGCCGAAAGCGCGGAAGGCAGAGGGACGAAGATTTGGTTTTCCCTTCCCGCTTAAATCTCTGGTAAAATAAGCGCCTGTGGGTTTGGCTGGCGAGGCGTTCCTTTCACGCAACCTCTCTCTCGTTTGCTTGATCCAAAATAATTTGATAATAATTTGAAGGAGAACGTTTTCAATGGTTCGTATTCGTTTTCGCCGCATCGGTTTGAAAGGACAGCCGTCATATCGCATCGTGGCGGCTGACAAGGAAGCGCCGCGTGATGGCCGCTTTTTGGAAATCCTGGGATTCTATAATCCTCGCACTGACCCGTCTACTGTGAATCTTAAAGAAGACCGCGTCTATCATTGGATGAAGAACGGCGCTCTGCCGACTGAATCCGTGGAACAGGTCTTCAAGAGCGTGGGCGTGCTGGATCGCTTTGAACGCTTCAAGAAGGGTGAGCCGGTTGAGACTCTTCTAAAGGATGCCGCCGAGGCATCTGCAAAGCGCGGCACATCGGTCAAGACGCGCAAGGATTAATTTTTTCTCCCTCAGCTTTTCTCCCCCTCCCAATCGGGAGAGGGGTAGAGGCGAGGGAACAGAAGAATTTATGAAAGACCTCATCGAATTCATAGCCAAGTCTCTGGTAACATATCCGGATCAAGTTGAAGTCCGTGAATACGGAAACGGCGATCACATCCGTATTGAATTGAGCGTGGCTCGCGACGACATGGGCCGCGTCATCGGCAAGAGCGGGAAGGTTGCCAACTCCATCCGCCTCCTGCTGAGAGTCGCTGCCGAGCGGGAAGGCAAGCAGGCAACTCTCGACGTGGTCGAGCCGCAGTAATGGCCTCGAAAAAGAATTCAAGCAAGATAGGTTCAGGCTCGCCGACAAATGGCGAGCCTGTGTATTTGGTTGTCGGCTATTTGCGGCGTGCACATGGAGTGCGCGGCGAAATGGTCATGGAAGTCCATACTGATTTTCCTGAAAGGCTGAAACCGAAGACAAAAGTTTTTGTCGGTGAAGATTATCAGCCAATGATGATTGGGTCGGCGCGCAATCATGGCGAAGGATTGCTAATCAAGTTGGATGGGCTTGATACGCCCGAAGATGCGGCGCGTTATCGCAATCAATTGGTTTATGTCACTGCTGCGGATCGTCCGCCGCTACCGAAAGGTCAATTCTATGTTCATGAGTTGATCGGCTTTGAGGTGGTGGATGAAGAAAAAAACAGCATCGGTACGTTGAGTGAAATCATGCAGACAGGCGCAAATGATGTTTATGTCGTGACCCGGCCAGACGCGAGCGAAATATTATTGCCTGTCATTCCTTCGGTCGTTCTGGACATTGATGCGGATCGCCGTTTAATTCGTGTTCACCTGTTGGATGGTTTGATCGAAGATCAGGAATCGTGAGTTGGGAATCGGGAATCGGTTTACAATTCCCGAATAACGAATCCCGAATATCGCTATGGATGATAAACGTTTCTGGGTTGGTCTAACTCTCGTGCGCGGCATCGGCGCGGTGCGCTTGCGGGCGCTGATCGAGCATTTTGGCGATGCGGCTTCCGCGTGGCAAGGCGCGCCTGATGAGTTACGCGCTGCGGGCTTGAGCGAAAAGATCATCGAGCGATTAATCGAAGCCAGAAAAAGCGTTGACTTGAATCAACTGTGGGATAAGATCGTCGCGCAGGGAATCAAAATCCTGACGTGGGATGATGAACTTTATCCGCCGCGCTTGAAGGAGATTGAGCAACCGCCGCCGGTTTTATATGTGCGCGGTGAATTGTTACCTGAAGATCATTTTGCAGTTGCGATTGTGGGCACGCGCAAGATTACGCCGTATGGCCGGCAAGTAACGGAAGAATTATCGGCGTTTCTCGCGGCGAACGGCGTGACGGTGATCAGCGGGTTGGCGCGCGGCGTGGATGCGGTGGCGCATTCAGCGGCGATGAAAACGGGCGGCAGAACGGCAGCCGTTTTAGGGTGCGGTGTGGATCGAATTTATCCGCCGGAGCATCGCGCGTTGGCAGAACAAATGATGTCGCGCGGCGCGTTGATCAGCGATTATCCAGTTGGCACCGCACCAGATGCATCAAATTTTCCGCCGCGCAATCGAATCATTTCCGGGTTATCATTGGCGGTCGTTGTGGTGGAAGCCGGTGAAACCAGCGGAGCTTTGATTACCGCCGAGTTTGCAGCAGAGCAAGGCCGCGAAGTTTTTGCGGTGCCTGGTAGTATACTTGCGCCGCAGTCGAAAGGCACGAACAAGTTGATCCAGAACGGCGCTTTGCCATTGCTCACGCCTGAGGATTTGATGCAGGCATTGAATCTGACGCGCGTCGGCGCGCAAAAGTCGGCACGAAAGATTTTGCCCGCGGATGAGGTCGAAGCGCAGTTGATGGACACGATTGGAAATGAGCCGATGCATGTGGATGAGATTCGCAATCAGACTGGATTGCCGATTGAAAAAGTTTCCGCGGCATTGGTGATGATGGAATTAAAAGGAATGGTGAGGCAGGTCGGCGGAATGAATTATGTTGCAGTGCGTGAAGTACAATCGGACTACTCTGCCTAGGATTTATTTGACATGGATGAACATAGTTACGCAGTAATCATGGCTGGCGGCGGCGGAACGCGTCTGTGGCCAGTCTCAAGAAAGGATCAACCGAAACAGCTTTTGCCTTTGCTAGGTGATGAGACTTTATTTCAAAGCACCGTCAACCGGCTGGCAGATATGTTTCCTTCGACGCGCATCCTCGTCGTGACCGTTGAGGAACAGATGCGCGAGATGCGCAAACAGGTGCCCGCAATTCCTGAAGAGAATTATTTGATCGAGCCTTCTCCGCGTGGAACCGCTTCCGTTGTTGGATTTGCGGCGGCGGTGTTAAAGAAGCGCGACCCTGAAGCCACCATGGCGGTTTTACCTTCCGATCACTTTATTCGCAACCAGGATCTTTTTCATTATTTACTGCGTGCTGCTTTTGATGTTGCCCGTCAGAATTATTTGGTGACGTTGGGAATCGCGCCGCGCTCTCCTTCGATTGCCTACGGATATATCCAGCAGGGCGAACATTTAGATGGCGAGTTCAAATATCCAGTGTATAAGGTGAAAGGCTTCAAAGAAAAACCGGACGAGAAAATGGCTCAGGAATTTATGCGCACCGGCGGTTATTCGTGGAATAGCGGCATATTTGTGTGGCGGGTCAGCGCGATTCTATCTGAGATCGAAAAGCAAATGCCCATGCTTTCTTCCGCGCTATCGGAGATTTCATTGGCCTGGGAAACGCCAAAACAAAACGAGGTTTTGCGCACACACTGGCGCGGCTTGAAGCCGGAGACGATTGATTATGGCGTGATGGAACGCGCTGAAAATGTCGCGATATTGCCGGCGAGCGGGCTTGGCTGGAACGATGTCGGTTCGTGGGATACGCTCTTTGATGTTCTCTTTCCCGATATGGCTGGGAATGTTTCGGTGAATGCCCAGCACCTTGCATTAGAGACCAATAATACATTGGTCTATGGAACCAACAGTGAACGATTGATCGTCACGATTGGCTTGGATGATACTGTTGTGGTAGATTCGGGCGACGTGTTGCTGATTTGCAAATCGGACCAGGCGCAGAGGGTTCGTGATGTGGTTGAGCATCTTAAAAAACATCGTCAGGAAAAATATCTATGAACGATTTGGAGTTTTGATTGAATGGAAGCATATTGCATGAAATGCAAGGCCAAGAGAGAAATTCAAGAACCTGTTGCGGCTTTCAACGCAAAGGGTTCGCCTGTGACTCTTGGGACTTGTCCGGTTTGCGGAACGAAACTTTATCGGATGGGAAGAACGCCAGCTCATGAGGGACTGACGCCGCCTGCCAAGCCTGAAAAAATAGAAAAACGCGAAGGCAAGCTGGTGATCGTCGAATCGCCTGCGAAGGCGAAAACGGTTGGCCGTTTCCTCGGCAAGGGCTACACGGTCAAGGCCTCGGTGGGACACGTGCGCGATCTCTTGAAGTCACAATTATCGGTGGACGTCGAAAATAATTTCGAGCCGAAGTATCGCGTACCCAATGAGAAGAAAGAAGTGGTCAAAGAGCTCAAACAGTTGGCGAAAAAATCAGAAGAAGTTTATCTCGCCACCGATCCCGACCGCGAAGGTGAATCTATTTCTTGGCATTTGATGGAAGCTGCGGAGATCGAACCGTCACTTGCGAAACGGGTTACCTTCCATGAAATCACCGAGCCTGCCATCCATGATGCGTTTATGCATTCGCGCCCGATCGATATGGATTTGGTCAATGCACAACAAGCGCGTCGCATCCTCGACCGTTTGGTGGGTTACAGCATCAGCCCGATTCTTTGGGAGAAGGTGCGAGGCCGGCTTTCAGCAGGACGCGTTCAATCCGTGGCGCTCCGCCTCATCGTTGATCGGGAAAACGAGATCGAGAATTTCGTTCCGGTTGAATATTGGAGCATCCACGCCGAACTCAAATCGGATGGAGTGAAGTCTGCTTTCATCGCGAAGTTGGCAAAGGTTGATGACAAAGAACCGGAATTGCCAAATGAAGAATCCGTCAAGCCGATTTTGATCGATATGGAAACCGCAACGTATTCGGTGACGAAAGTCAAGCGCAGCGAACGCAGGCGCAAACCCTCTGCGCCATTCACAACATCCACGCTGCAACAGGAGGCTTCTCGCAAACTTGGATTTACAGCGAAGCGCACCATGGCTTTGGCGCAGGGACTTTATGAAGGGCAGGATGTGGGCAACGGCGGGGCAACCGGCTTGATCACGTACATGCGCACCGATTCGATGAATGTTTCTGAGATCGCGCAAAAGGAAACTCGTGACTTTGTGGCGGCGAAATACGGCGCGGATTTTCTGCCGCCCGAGCCGCCGCAATATAAAACGAAGACCATCGGCGCACAGGAAGCGCATGAAGCCATTCGTCCCACATCGGTGATGCGCGAACCAGAATCGGTTAAACCTTTTCTCGAAACCGCGATGTATAAACTTTATAACTTGATCTGGCAGCGCTTTGTCGCATCGCAAATGGAAGCGGCGGTATATGATACTTTGCAAGTCGAAGTGACCGGTAAGACGAACGCGCATGAATATTTATTGCGCGCTTCCGGCTCAGCAGTCAAGTTCCCTGGATTTTTGGTGGTGTACGAAGAAGCCAAAAATGAAGATGTGAAAACGGAAGAAGAAGAGAACGTAAAAATTCCGGCGAGCATCGCGGAAGGTCAAAAGCAAAACCTCGTTCGTTTGATTCCTGAACAACATTTTACCCAGCCGCCGCCGCGCTATTCGGAAGCGTCGCTGGTTCAGGCGCTGGAAGAAGATGGGATCGGACGCCCGTCCACATATGCGCCGACGATTTCGACCATCCAGCAGCGCGGCTATGTGGAGCGAGTCGAGAAACGACTGACTCCAACAGAAGTTGGAATTCAAGTGAACGATTTGATGGTGAAGTATTTTCCAGATATTGTGGATTTGACATTCACTGCGCGCATGGAACAAGACCTCGATATGATCGCTTCAGGCGAGGCCGAATGGACGGAAGTGATGTACGAGTTCTATCGTCCGTTTGCCGAGGATGTGAAAAAGGCCCAGGCGGAGATGCCCGTTACCAAGTCGGGGCCTGAACCGATTGGCCGCATCTGTCCCGAAGACGGCGGCGAGCTGGTCATCCGCTATGGACGGTTCGGAAAATTCATCTCGTGTGCCAATTTCCCAACATGCCGTTATACCGAACCGTGGCTTGAAAAGATCGGCGTGAAATGCCCGAAGGATGGCGGCGATTTGGTTGCGCGCAAGACGCGAAAAGGCCGAACGTTTTATGGCTGTGCCAATTATCCGACCTGCGATTTCACTTCGTGGAAGAAACCGCTGGTTAATCCGTGCCCGAAATGCGGCGGCTTGCTGGTCATTGCCAATAAGCGCGAAGCGCAATGCACGAATTGCCAGGAAAGTTTTCTGTTGGAAGATTTCGTTTCCGAATCAATTTCCGAGTAAAATGGATGGTTGCGGATTGAAGGATATTCTGTATAATTAGGCAGACCCCTCGAAGGAGTTTCCATCCATGTCTTCCCTGTTTGAACTTCTTTTCAAAAAACCATTGTTCGTTGGAGCGGTTGCTCTCATTTTGGGGATCATCATTGGTATTCCCATCGGCTGGAACACGGTGACGGTCGTTAACACAACGCCTGATGTTTTGCGGTTTGATTTGCAGGAAGATTATCTGCGAATGGCGATTGATTCCTTCGGCGTCAATCCGGACCCGAACCTGGCCGTCCAGCGCTGGAACAATCTCGGAGCCGCTGCCGCTCCCGCTTTTTCCGACATCCAGAAAAACCCCGGCAAGATGAACCCGGCTGTTATCCGCGCGTACGGACAAGTCATTCAGACGGTTCTGACATCAACTTCTGCAAATACGGCAAAACCATCCGGCAGATTCCCGCTGGGCGCGATCATTTTGATGGTGGCTTTGGTGGTTCTGCTTGCCGTCGCTGTCGCGGCGTTTATCTTTTTGCGGCGTTTGCTTGGCAAGCGCTCCAGCGGCGAAGTCACGCCGACCATGCAGATGACCGAGATCAACCGTGAAGCCGAAAAGAATAAAACCGATTTCACAACCTTAGGAGTTGCGCCGCCTGTTACTCAAAACATGACGACGTATGTTTTGGGCGACGATTTATATGATGAGTCGTTCAGCATTGACACACAAGGCGGCGACTTTTTGGGAGAATATGGCGTCGGCGTTTCGGAAATCATCGGTGTTGGTGACCCGAAGAAAGTCACTGCCCTCGAGATTTGGCTCTTCGATAAGAACGATATTAAAACAGCAACCAAAGTTTTGATGAGCGCTCATGCGTTTTCGGATGGAACGATCCGCGCGCGGCTGGAACCGAAGGGCGAGCTTGTGTTAGTCGAGCCGCAAAAGACGGTCATGCTCGAGACCGCGACTTTGCAATTACTTGNNGAGACGGCGACTTTGCAATTGCTCGCCAAGGTTGTTGATCTGCAATATGGAAATGGCGCCTTGCCTTCCAATAGTTTCTTTGAACGCCTTACGCTGGAATTAGCCATTTGGCAAAAGGGTACTCAGCCTGCCTAGAAACAAAAAGTCCGCCTTACCAAAGACGGACTTTTTGTTTCACTGTAATTGGTTATTCGATTTTCAAAACCTTGAGTTTTATTTTTCCTGCCGGCGTTTCCGCTTCAACCACCTCGCCAACTTTGTGATCCATCAATGCACGGCCAATCGGCGATTCGTTAGATATCTTCCCGTTGCGCGGGTCGGCTTCCTTGGCTCCCACAACATGATAAGTCTCTGCCGGGAAGCTTCCTTCCTGAATCGTCACATGCGAGCCGACGCCCACAATTTCTTTCGAAGTATTTTTCTCAATGGTTACCACATTTCGCAAGAGATGTTCGAGTTCCTGGATGCGGCCTTCGAGGAAGCCCTGATCTTCTTTGGCTTTATGATAATCCGCGTTCTCGGATAGGTCGCCCATTTGAATTGCTGCGCGCAAACGAACGGATAATTCCTGGCGGCGCGGGCCTTTAAGCTCTTCCAGTTCTGCTTTAAGTTTGGCCTCGCCTTCAGCGGTTAGGTAGGTGGGTTCAGGCATAAGTCACTTCTACGGTTTTTCCAAAGGGTCAAATAATTTTTGATGTTCTTCGATTGCAAAGCGGTCGGTCATTCCGGCGATGTAGTCGCATATTGTACGCTCAAGCCCGCGTTTGTCAATGGACTTATGTGCGGTCTCAGGCAACATCGCAGGCTCAGATTTATACGCATTGAATAGATCGTTAATCACGCGTTCGGCCTTGACCGCCATCCGCACCACGCGATAATGGTTGTACATGTTTTTGTAGAGGAAATCCTTCAGTTCGCGATTGCGGCGCTGCATGTCTTCACTGAAGCCGATCACGTTCGTTTTGAGCTTTTGAATTTCCAGCGGAGATTTGGCCGCGCTTTCTTTCAGGCGCTGATCTGTCGCCTCGATCATGTCTGTGACCACCAACCCGATGAGATGGCGAATCATTCGGTGCCGTTCCAAATCTTCGAGATTGGTGCCGTGCCAGTTGAAAGTCTCACACAGGATTTCCCACAGCGCAATTCCGGATAACATGGACGGGGAAATTAATCCGGAGCGCAAACCGTCATCGAGATCATGCGTGGAGTACGCCAACTCATCAGCGACATTGGTGATTTGAGTTTCAAGATTGCCGCGCAGGCTCGGATCATAATCGCGCGCGTCCGATATATCATATTCCGATTCATGCTTGACCATGCCCTCGCGGACTTCCCAGGTAAGATTCAGCCCGGGGAATTCGGGATAGCGCTCTTCGAGTTCCGTGACGATGCGCAGGGATTGTTTGTTATGATCGAAGCCGCCGTAATCTTTCATCAAACGCGCGAGCGTGACTTCGCCTGAATGTCCAAATGGGGAATGGCCGAGATCGTGTGCGAGGCAAATAGCCTCGACCAAATCTTCATTCGCTCCCAGCGCGCGTGCGATCGTTCGTCCGACTTGGGCAACTTCGAGTGTGTGGGTCAGCCGTGTGCGGAAGTAGTCGCCTTCGTTGTTGATGAAGACTTGGGTCTTGTATTCGAGGCGGCGGAAGGCTGTGGTGTGAATGATTCGGTCGCGGTCGCGTTGGAACGCCGTGCGATAATCCGGCTCATCGTCGAGATAGGCGCGGCCCTTGGTGTCCTTACTGCGCACGCCGTAAGGCGCAAGGGCTTTATCTTCCAGTTCTTCCAGCTTTTGACGATCAAAATACATAATTGCCTTTCTAATCAGAATGTCATTGCGAAGCAGTCTCCAAAAAAACGAGATTGCCACGTGACGCCTTCAGCGTCACTCGCAATGACAATGTAGCAGATGGGGCGAGAGGGACTTGAACCCTCAAGGTGTTTCCACCGGTTGATTTTAAGTCAACTGCGTCTGCCGATTCCGCCACCGCCCCGGTGACTGGCGTAATTATAATACAAGCCGGGCTGTGTGTCCCCTGGAACACGGCGAGTTAAACCAGAGAACTTGCCGTGTTTCGTTAAATCTTGAGTTTTGAGTCTATCCTCATGTGTCTGGCAAAGCAAAAAGCTATCGCAGTTTGCGTGTTAAAAGTCAAACCTGCCACGGATTTCACGGGAAACTCCGATTGCCGGGAATTTTCAAGAAAAAATCCATGAGAGTCCTTGCAATCTGTGGAATCCGTGTCCAAAGGGCAATGCTAAACAGTAATCGCGTCAGTTTAGGAAAAAAAGAACCTCGTGGAGACGAACAAGAACTTGTTACAAAGGAAAAGGAACCTATTAGCGACTAACGAGT
>PLNY01000035.1 GCA_003141915.1 Anaerolineae bacterium
ACCTGAAAGCCGCCGGAGTCGGTGAGCATGGGACGCGGCCATTGCATGAACTGGTGCAAGCCGCCCATGTCGCGCACGAGTTCGTCGCCGGGACGCAGGTAGAGATGATAGGTGTTACTCAACACGAGCGTGGCATGGATGTCTTTGAGATGTTCGGGCGTGAGCGTCTTGACGGTGGCTTGCGTGCCGACCGGCGCGAAGACCGGCGTGAGCAGATTGCCATGAGGCGTGGTGAAGACTCCCGTGCGGGCGCGGTTGTTTTTAGCGGTGATGGTGAAGTTAAACATCTGGCTGATTGTAAACGAGAACTCGGAGATTTCCGAAATCTCCGAGTTCCTTATCTGAAAACCTGAATGCACTACGTTGTCGCATACGAGCGGACATGCAACATATCCGCTCGCCGCATGGGACGAACATCACTCGCTGAAAGAGTCTCAACAGCAACCGTTTCACCTTCGCCAGTGACAAATTCCACTTCGAAGGCTTTGCCGCCATCATAAATATGTATAATCGCATATCGCCGCGTTTAAGATGATGTTCTTTTAAATCTTTAGCAAGCACAACTGTGTCGAGTTCCTTGATCATGTTCTATTCCTTCTCGATTGGATAAGCAGTAATAAACCGAGGAGTTGCCCAGTACGGCGATGATTCAGATCAGGCGCAGGCCTTGGGCCTGAAGAAGAAATCCGAACGCAAGGCGCCTGTCCGCAAGGCAAAGGCCAAAGCCTGAGGTTTGGTGCAAATCAACAGAATCAAAATGGGACAGTAATCTGCTGTCCCATTCAATTTACAATGCAACCTTTCAGGGGCTGCTCACTCAAACCAAATAGGGTTTATACTTGACCCTGAGTTTTTTCTGTGGGGATATGGGAATCCCTCAACTTGTTTAATGATCTCGAAAGGAAATAACTTATGGATCAATTATTGATAACAATTGCAATAGTGGGGATTATATTTTCGGTTATATTCACGATGAACAATGATCGAAAGAACCGCAATAATATTAAAGATGCATTGAGCGCAAAGAATCAGAAAATCATCAGCATTAAGAGAACATCCAACAATATTATATTCATTGATTTCCGCTATAAACTGGAAATAGAGGATAAGAATGGAAATCGAAGATGGAGGGAATGCACGATCGGTTCAAGCAAAAAAATAGAATGGATCAACGAAAAATAATTTTGTCGGTTTAGCGGTGGTATCGTGTTTCGGGCCATAAGTCTTGCGCTTTGCCGCTTTGCGGCATACGCTCGGTGCAATCCCCTGCATTGCGCCAACGGAAATCAGCGCCGGAAAGACAAAGGCGGTGAACCGAAATCCAATCGGTGTTGGAGGGTTTTGAACATTCCGTTTCGTATTATACAATGCCAATTGTATAATACGACGGGGCTTATAGAGCGTATATCAAACTAAGAATCCCTGTTCCAAAAATTAAGAATAGAAAAATCCAATAGATGGCTTGATTGAACCCACCTAACGAGTAAGCGCCCATCAATTTCCGATCAGACGCAACCAGTCCAAGAATGATCGCTGGTCCCGCTAAAACTATAATTTGCAACACCATTAGGTTAAGAGCCAGATTGACCAAATTAAGAGTGACAATCGGAACCAGCAAGGCAGGCAACGATTCAATCAGATAAACTTTGAACCAGTTCTCCCTGCCCCATCCCATTGCTTCTGTCACTCCCCAACAGCTTCCAAGAGAGATGACAATCAGCGCGATGAATGAAGCAGCTATTAACCCAATTCCAAAAACGTAGGGAGCAAAAACACCTGCTACGTCAGATAGCCCACGCGACAAAGCTTTAGGCTCAGCAAAGTTTAACGCGCCACTTCGCACCCCAATAGCGGCTACAGCGATTGCCGACATGATCAACTCCGAAACAATTGCTCCAACCGCAGTCTCGAGCCTTACTTCGTTTAGGTTGCACGCAGTGGTCCCCTTCTCCGCCGTCGCAGATGCTTGGTAAAACAACATGAAAGGCATGATCACCGCGCCAACGTTTGCCGCCAGCAAGAAAAAGAAATCAGGGGACATGGAAAAATAAAATGGCGTTATTTGAATCCCATGTCGCGCGGCCAGAAAAGCAGAAATGATCCAAGCAAGCGCAAAGAAAATTGAAATAACAAGAAGCGGTTTTTCAGCCTCGGCGTATTTTCGTTTATAAACCAGAATCACATGAGCAATAAAAATAAGCGGTACCGAGACCAAAGGGGGGATTCCAAGAATTTGGAAGCCGACTGCCGCGCCTGTATATTCCACAACATAACTAACAACATCCACCAAAGCCATCGGCACAGCAGACAGGATTGCGGTTTGCTTATTGTAATTCTCTCGAATCAATTCCCCTAATCCTTTTTGTGTGACTGCCCCGACACGGCCTGCCACTTCCTGAATCACATATCGAGGGATTGCAAGAATTAACAGGAACCAGATTAGCTTGGTTCCGTACGTCGCGCCGCTCTCGGCTGCAGTGATGACACTTGCCGCGTCCACATCTGCGATCATTACGAGCCATGCCGGCCCCCATGTTTTGAGTAAATTCAATATTTTCAATGGATTGCTTGGTGCTTGCATTGTTTTTTCTTCATTCATTTATTCGCTTCCTGCCAATTCATGGTCGATGGGTATCGAAGGCTCCCGGTCAGCCGTTGATGTATAATGATAATGATTGCAAAATCAACCGGAATTAGTATATGCTAATATTTTAGATTAATACAATAAAATATTGAATGAGTTTTAGATGATTTTTCAAGGACAAATGTCACATATTCGGAAAGTTCTATGAATAAAATTAGCGCAACGATCGAGGATTACCTCTCCATNNTAGGCGTAACACCTCCTACGGTGACCAATACTCTTAAGCGAATGATGCGCGACGGTTTGATTACCATGAATAAAAAAGGCGTTCGCCTCACAAAGCCCGGATTAGATTCTGCGCGCACCATCACCCGCCGCCATATGCTGACGGAATGGATGATGGTAAAAAGATTACCATGGTCCAAACTTCATCAAGAAGCCCATCATCTTGAACACGCCATTTCAAGTGACGCAGAAAATGCTTTATGGGAGGAATTGGGACATCCTCACACCTGC
>PLNY01000433.1 GCA_003141915.1 Anaerolineae bacterium
CGGTCTTTGAACGAGCCGGTCGGGTTGAGCCCTTCGTATTTGATAAATAACTCAAAGCCGCCGCCGAGTTGGCGCGATAAGCTATCGGCTTGGATCAAAGGCGTGTTGCCCTCGAGCAAAGTCACAGGCCGCGTGTGAGGCGGAAGGTTGAGCAAATGTCCGTATTTGGAAAGAACACCTTGATATGTCATAACAATTACCGTAAGGGCGGAGCGACGCTCCGCCCCTACAAAATCATCCTTTCAGTGGAGGTGCGTCTTTGTCATAGACAAAGACTTGAATATCCATTCCATCTTGATTGAGAAAATCAAGCGTGGGCTGGAAGGTTGCATCCTTGATCTTTTGCATGTCGCCCGCCGGTGCCAGCACGGTGATGCGCGCCTCCTCGTCCGACATTTGGACTACTTTCATTTCCGCCGCTGCGCACGCCGCACTGATTTTTGATTGCATCTCTTTTATTGCTTCGTCAACGGTCATTCCCGGCTCCTGATTTAATCTCCATAAAATTATAAACCACTCGTGATAAGATTCAAGCATGAACTTTTCACAGATCACCGATAATCTGTTTATTGGCACCACGCCGCGCCGCAAGGATTACGAAGTTCTGCGCGGTTTGGGCGTGCGCCTGGTGATCAATATGCGCCTCACACACGGAAGCAAGCCTCATTTCCGCGATTTGCATATCCAGTATCTCTGGCTTCACACATTCGACAATCCGTTGATTCCGATTCCGCTCCGTGCGTTCACGCGCGGCGTCAATGCGGCTCTCGATGTTATTCACAGCGGCGGAAAAGTGTATGTACACTGCGCTCATGGGCGTCATCGCAGTGTGGCCATGGGCGCCGCGATTTTAATCGCGCAGGGCATGCCCGCTCACGAGGCCATGGCTCTGATCAAGGAACGCCGTTCCGCCGCCGACCCTCATGTGTTTTATATTCGAAGGCGCATTCACTTCTTCGAGCGCCGCTGGCGTTTGATCAAGCGATTGACTTGAGCTTTATCATTTTGCCATGGTTGCAATCGTCACGCCCGCGCCGCCTTCGTTCTCATGCGCTTCTTCAAACGACTGCACATAAGGACTGTCCTTCAACGCGACGCGCACAGCTTCGCGCATTCTGCCTGTTCCCTTGCCGTGCACGATACGCACGAAAGGCAAACCTGCTGAATATGCTTTCTCCAGATATTTATCCAACACATCGAGTCCGTCTTCAACCAATTTTCCGCGCAAGCTGATTTCCATGCCGGGAGATTTTGCGGTTGACGGTTTTCGATTTTCGATTTCCCGATTCCCGATTCCCGATTCCCGATTTTCGACTTGCGGCTCTTGCCCTTTTCTTTGCAAGTCATTCAATTTGGCTCTCACGCGCAGACTCCCAATCTGAACTTCCGCATCCGACTCGCTCAAAGCGGTCACGATGCCCTCGGACTTCAGCGAAGCGATCAGGACTTTTTCTCCCAGCTTCAGCGACTGATTGCTGGCCGCCGATAACGGTTCGTTTTTTCTTTCAACCGGCGCCTGGATTTTTTCTTCAAAGGTTTCCAGTTTTTGTTCCATCGCTTTGATGGCATCCAGCGGCTGACGCGCCTTCTTCAATTGTCCTTTCAACGATTCGATGTTCTGCTTCAACACGGCCACTTCGAGTTCGCCTTCGGCACGCGCTTTAGCTAAGACATCGCGGCGCTCGTCTTCTATTTTTTCCAAACGCTTTTCCAGTTCGTGGGTCTGCGCTTCGAGTTTGCCGCGCGACTTCTCCAGCTTCTCGCGTTCGCGCGAAGTGCGATTGCGTTCCTTGCGGATGTCGTCGAGCAGTTTGTCGGCGCGCAGATCGTCAGGGTTGATCTCGCTCTTCGCCGCGGCGACCAGCTGAGGGTCGAGTCCGAGGCGCTGAGCAATGGCCAAGGCGTTGGATCGTCCGGGCAATCCAATCGTCAAATGATACGTCGGGCGCAGAGTCTGCACATCGAATTCCAACGAAGCATTGACCACGCCATCCGTGCTGTGCGCAAACGTTTTGAGTTCGGGATAATGCGTTGCGACAAAAGTTGTGATGCCGCGTTCGAGGAGATGACTGAGAATGGCGCGCGCCAGCGCCGCGCCTTCCTGCGGATCGGTGCCCGCGCCAAGTTCATCGAGAATGACGAGCGAATGGTGATCAGCTTTTTTCAAGATGTGGATGATGTTGGTGATGTGCGATGAAAACGTGCTGAGCGATTGCTCGATGGATTGCTCGTCACCGATATCCGCAAAGACATCCTGAAAGCACGGAAGCTCCGAGCCGCTCTGGGCGGGGATATGCAATCCGCTTTGAGCCATGAGCGCAAGAAGGCCAACGGTTTTCAATGAAACAGTTTTGCCGCCGGTGTTTGGGCCAGTGATGACCAGGGCGCGTGTTCCGGGCTTTGGATCAATATCAATGGGCACAACGGTATTTGGATCGAGCAATGGATGGCGAGTGTGCAACAAAATGATGCTTGGGGTTTTGTCTATTCTCGATGATCCATGATCCATCTTATGCAGGATCGGTTCGCTTGCGCGAATCTCTTCTGCATATTTTGCTTTTGCAAACGCCAGATCGAGCATGGCAAGATTTTCGATTCCATATTTGAGTTCAGCCGCGTGTTCTCCGACCAGTGCTGAAAGTTCGGCAAGAATGCGGCGTTCTTCATCGCGTTCCGCGAGTTCGAGTTCGCGCACTTGGTTGTTGAGTTCAACAACCGGCAACGGCTCGACAAACAAGGTTGCTCCGCTCGATGATTGGTCGTGGACGATGGCTTTGATGCTTCCCTTAAATTCGGCGCGCAATGGAATTACATAACGCCCGTCGCGTTGTGTGATGATCGGCTCTTGCAGTTTATTAGCTGAGTCGGTGAGATATTTTTGCAGGCGCGACATCAAGCGGTCGCGTGCGACGCGAACTTCGCGGCGGACGTTCGCCAATTTGTCGGAAGCAGAATCCAAAACTTCGCCGCGTTCCGAAAGCACGCGTGTGATCGCGTCGATGATACCGAAAGGTTCGGGGAGTCCAATCGCAAGCTGAGCGAGGCGCGGAGCTTTTTCTGCGGCGTGAGCAAGAGATTTTTTTAAGTCTCGGCAGGCGATCAGCGTGGATTTGACTTCCAGCAATTGCAGCGGGTCGAGCACACCACCGCGCACTGCAAGATCGGCGAATGGGCGAATATCGTGCGAGCCACCGATGCTGAGATCACTTGTGGAAAGCAACAGCCGTGCTTCGGTCGTTTCTGCAAGAAGACGCGTGACTTCGTCGAAATTGTTGGAAGGTTGAAGCGCGCGCGCTAAATCCGCCGAGGTAGAGAAATCACATAAGCGGGCCAGGCGTTCGAGGATTTTGTCGTATTCGAGAACGTGTAAAGTCTTGGAATCCATTGCGGGGAGAATTATAAACGCAGGTTGTTATAGCGGTTGTTTCATCGGCACTCCGGGCTTGCGCGGAAACTTCGGCGGCGTGGCGTGGGATTTGTTCACGATCACGAGATAGCGATCATCCGCCACACCGGGCAAATTGACTTGGATCACCTGTTGCAATTTTCCGCCCAATAACTTCATAGCTTTTTCTGCTTCTTGCGCTTCAGCCGGGCCGCTTTCGCCTTTTTGCGCGAGCATCATCCCGCCAATGCGAACCAGCGGCAAAAGATATTCCGAAAGAACGCTCATGCCGGCAACTGCGCGAGCAACCGCACAGTCATACGCTTCCCGATGAACAGGCATCTGCCCGATTTCTTCCGCGCGGGCTTTGATCACCTGCACATTCTCCAGGCTGAGCATCCGGATCACATGCTCACAGAACATGGCTTTCTTGCCGACCGACTCGATCAATGTCACCCGCGTGGATGGATATAAAATTTTAAGGGGAAGCCCCGGGAAACCGGCGCCCGTTCCAACGTCCACGAGATGATGCGGCGGGTTTGCGCCCCAGGCCGTCACGCAGGAGAACGAGTCGAGGAAATGTTTGGTGCGGATCGACTCCACATCTTTGATGGCGGTGAGGTTGAATTTTTGATTCCAATCCAGCAATTCCCGCTCATACATGACCAATGACATGACCTGCCGTCCCGTCAAGTGGATGTGGAAAAGTTCCTGCGCGTCGTGAATGAGTTTTTCCATGCACGAAAATTATACCCCTCTGCTTTTTGAACAGAGGGGTA
>PLNY01000428.1 GCA_003141915.1 Anaerolineae bacterium
CTGAGCGGTTTGCTGGATGCCGATCAGATTCTGCACCTGACTGCAGAAGAGTTGCGCCGGGCGTTGAATGTCAATCGCACCTCGGTGGTCTCTTTTGAACGAGGTCATGCAATTTGGAAAGCCGCATCACCTGATTCGAAATATCAACTGCCACAGGTTCTTCCTGATGCGCCGATATTTGATCGCTTGCGCGAGTCGCTGGGAATTTTTAACACCGAAAACGTGATGGCTGAACCCGATCTTCAACCAATCATGAGTTTGGTCGGTAGAGATACCAGCGCTTTGCTGGCTTTGCCATTGTCCAGCGGACAAAACCTGCGCGCGTTGCTGTTTGCCCATATTGTGGGCGATGGCCGCTTTACCTCAACGGAAATAGAGCTTGCCCGCACGATTGCGAACCAGGCGGCCATTGCGCTCGAAAACGCCCGCCTATATCAATCCACAGTAAGAACCGCGGAACGATTCTCCATCCTCAACCAGGCCAGTTCTCTGATTGGCGCCAGCCTCGATCCAGAGGAAATCTATGCCGCAATCCATAAGTCCGTTGGCCGTCTCATGCCGGTGGAATCATTCGTCATCAGTCTGCTCAATGAAGAGAAGCAGGAAGTGGAAGGTGTTTATTTGACCGACAAGGACATACGCATGCCGAACATGCGTGTGCCTTTAGGAGAAGGACTAAGCAGCCGTGTGATCATGAGCGGCCAGCCGCTCAATTTAGTGGATTCAAAACAAGCCGATGAAATGGGCGCTGTCACAATTGGCGAGCGCGGCACACCGGCATCTATTTTGGCGGTTCCATTGATGTTGGGCAGTAAAGCCGTCGGTATGCTTTCCACACAAAGCTATCAGAACAATGCATATACGGATGAAGACCTTCAACTCTTGAGCACGCTCGCGAACCAGGCGGTTGTTGCAATTCAAAATGGACGCCTCTTTGCCGAAACGCAGCGACTGGCCCAGGAACTTGAACGGCGCGTCATCGAGCGTACGGCGCAATTGAAGCGTGAACAACAGAATACCGAAACTCTTCTGCGCATCCTTACGGAAGTTTCATCCAGCCTTGATCTCGACCGTGCTCTGAATCGTACGTTGTCTCTGCTTAACGAGGCCATTGGGGCGGAGCAGGGCACCATCATGCTTTTGCATCCGGATGATGATCTTTTGCATTATCGCGCTGGCTATGGTTATCTCTCCGATCAGGCCGATCAGGGCCGGCGCGGCTTTACGTTGAAAGTGGGAGAGGGATTGGCGGGATGGGCCGTTCAGAATCGGGAGGCGGCTCTGATTGATGATTTGCGGCTTGATCCGCGCTGGGTGCAGACAGCATCCACTTCACGCGAGCATCGAAGCGCCATTGTCGCGCCGCTGATGGTGGCAGAGGATGTGATCGGCGTGTTGATGGTTTTCTGCCGCGAAGAACAATATTTCACGCCTGAGGCATTGAGCCTGGTTAAAGCCATTGGCAGTCAGGTGGCGGTTGCCATCAATAATGCGCATTTGTATGAATTGATCCGTGACCAGGCCGAACGTCTCGGTTCGATGCTGCGTAAAGAACAGGAAGAGGCCAGCCGTTCACAAGCCATCCTGGAAGCGGTGGCGGATGGAGTGCTGGTCACCGGTTCCGATAATCGCATCACTTTCTTGAATTCATCCATTCAAAAGATTCTTGATATCAATATAGACCGTGTAATCAATCAACCGCTGGAAAACTTTGGCGGTTTATTTGGCAAAGCGGCTTCATCGTGGATGGAGACCATTCGCGATTGGTCCCAGTCGCCGAGTTCTTATCAATCTGGCGATACATACGCTGAACAATTGGAATTGGGCGATGGACGCATCGCCCTCATCCATCTCGCACCGGTGATCCTGCAAAATGATTTTCTCGGCACGGTATCCATCTTCCGCGATATTACACACGAGGTCGAGGTGGACCGCTTGAAGTCCGAGTTTGTCGCGACGGTAAGCCATGAACTACGGACTCCCATGACCGCCATCAAAGGTTATGTGGAGGTCTTGTTGATGGGCGCGGCCGGGGCAGTGAATGAAAATCAGTCGCACTTCCTGAATATCGTCAAGAATAATATTGACCGGTTGAATATCCTGGTCAACGACCTGCTCGACATCTCGCGCATCGAGGCCGGACGCGTCATCCTGACTCCGCAACCGCTTGATCTGCGGGAAATTGCCGAGGATGTTATTGGCGATGTTCTGCGGCGCTCTCAAGAGGAAGGCAAGCCCATGGCGGTTTCTCTCGATGCTCCCAAAACGTTGCCGCATGTGATGGGCGATGCAGAACGCATTCGCCAGGTGATTGATAATCTGGTGGACAATGCCTATCATTACACGCCTGAGAACGGAACCATCAAAGTCAATATTCATGCTTTGGATGGTACCGAAGTCCAGGTGGACGTGGAAGATGATGGTGTGGGTGTTGCGCCCGCCGATCAGGAGCGCGTCTTCGAGCGCTTCTATCGCGGTGAGCATCCGCTTGTGCTGGCAACGCCCGGCACGGGTCTGGGCTTGCCGATTGTGCGTCAGTTGGTCGAGATGCACAATGGAAGGATTTGGATGAAGAGTGAAGGGCTTCCGGGGAAGGGAAGTGTCTTCTCGTTTACTTTACCTATACAGAAGGACAAATGAGTGCCGCATGCCAAAAATTTTAATTGCCGAAGATGAACCGGATATCCGCGACCTTGTTGCGTTCACTTTGCGATTCGCGGGATATGAGGTCGTGGCTGCAAACAACGGAGAGGAAGCTGTGCAGTTGGCCTCGCGCGAATTCCCTGACTTAATTCTTTTGGATGTTCGTATGCCGCGCATGACCGGCTATGATGCCTGCCGCGCGATAAAGGCCAATCCTGAACTGAAGGATATTCCGGTCGTTTTCCTTTCCGCTAAAGGTCAGGAATCCGAAATACAAACCGGCCTCGAGGCGGGTGCGGAAGAATATCTGCTCAAGCCGTTTGCGCCCGATCAATTGACGGATCGGGTCAGAGCGATCCTGGCAAAATTTGGAAAGTGATTCTCTTTGAGCGCCATCATTCTTGACCAGGCCATTGTGCATTATGAAGCGTTGGGGCGCGGCCGTCCCATCGTATTCCTGCACGGCTGGGTCGGCTCATGGCGATATTGGATTTCCTCGATGCAGGTGGCATCCACCTCCTTCCGCGCCTATGCGCTCGATCTCTTCGGGTATGGCGATACCGCTCATGATGACCGCCGTTATTCGCTTGATCAACAAGCCGCTCTGTTGAGCCGCTTTCTGGATGAAATGGGCATCGGCAAAATTGCGATCATTGGACATGGCCTCGGCGCGCTTGTCGGTTTTTATTTCGCGGCTCAACAACCCGGCAGCGTGGACCGCATCATGGCAGTCAATTCTCCCCTCGACTTTAATTCGGTCAATGCAAAACTTCGCACATCCAGCGCGGCTGAATTGGTGGACTGGCTATCGAGTCGAACGCCGGAAGCGGCGGCGGCTCTCTCTGACGCATCCAAATCGGACACGCGCGCGATCGCGGCCTCGATGAATAATTTTCAATCAGACGGTTTGTTCACGCAATTCCGCCACACGGCTGTTCCCTGCCTGCTGGTTTATGGACAGAACGATCCATCCATCAGCGTTCCACCGGCAGAGAATAACAACTCTTTATCCACTCACATGCACCAGATCAACCTGGAAGGTTCAGGTCACTTTCCAATGATCGATGAGACCGCTAAATTCAATCGTTTGTTGATTGATTTTCTGGCACTTGATTCAGGTCTCAGCCCGAGTGAATTGGAATTGAAGGAGGAGTGGAAGCGCCGCGTGCGATAACTAGGGATTGCAAGGTTGGGGGTTTGAAAGTATGCTTGAAGCAACGTCATGAAAACCACGCAATATTTTCGATATACTCGACAACGTCCCGATCGTGTTATGATTCTGGATGAATGGATTGAGCGCGTCATACAAAACCCATTGCGTAAAGAACGGCAAGAAGACGGACGAATTCGGTGCTGGGGTCGAATTCCTGAGATGGGCAATCGCGCATTACGCGTCATCCTGCTTGAAGATGGCGAAACCGTTCATAATGTTTTTTTTGACCGAAGCTTTAAGGAGTAAACCATGCATATCAAATATTTTGAGGATACAGATACCACACTCGTGGAATTCTCCACCAATACGCCCGTTGAGACACGGGAATTGAATGAAAATATTTATCTCGACCTTGACAGCCAGGGCCGTGTGGTCAGTATGATCATTGAACATGCAGGCCAGTCTGCGGATATGAAAGAATTTCTCTATCAGAGAATTCCTGCGAATTTGCCTGCTTCATGAATGGAAACAAAGGAATTGATTTTCTCGCGCTTGATTCGGGCGTCAGCCCGAGCGAATTGGAATTGAAAGAGGAGTGGAAGCGCCGCGTGAGGTGACGAAAAGGGATTGCAAGGTTGGGGGTTTGAAAGTATGCTTGACATTGACTAATTACGAAGGACACAAAGAGAAAGATCATTCATGCTTGCCCCGAAGCATAGGAGCGACCATGAAGGATGTCCCTACAAAATAATCGGATATGTACATGCCAAAAAGATCTGAACCGCCTATTTTGAAAACACTTGAAGAACTTTACGAAAAAGAGCGCAAGAAAATCGTTCCGCTTTACCCTTTCGACAAAAAGACAGGCAAGATTGAATTGCACGAAGATGTTATGGCCGACTTGAAATTCTTTCTGCTAGTTGGGAATAAACCTGCCGCGGTCAAGCGCGTGGCAGAATTGACAGGCGCAGGTTTACGAATGTCCAAAGATTTTGTGGATGGCTTGCAATAACAACATTTTTTGTGAGCGCGTACGAGCGAGTCCGCACAATAGAGGGATCAGTTGTCCGCGCTGATACCGGGTGTTTTAGATAAGGCTTTAAAGGGTGAGTTGTGATGGACCACGATTTGCTTATGATGATTTATGGTGCCGTGATTGGAATAGGAAGTAGTGTTATTACTACTTTGTTTCAATCTTGGTTAAGCCGCCGGGAACGCGTGAGACAATTAAAAGAAGAGCAAGGGAATAAATTGCAACAGATCTACCTCCCGACTACCCAGGAAGTAGAACAATATGCCAAAGGAGAAAGAATCGCTCAAGCAGCAGGCGGCAAGGCGTCAGCCAATAAAACTTCAGTAACTCTCTTCGGAGTACCTAGCTATTATTTTTGGATCTCAGGAATGATAACTTTGCTAATCTGTAGTAGCATAGTTTTTCTAGTTCACTGGATAGATAATCCTGTGTTGTATTTAATAGTTGCAGCAAGTGTTGGCTTTGCTCTAACTTATATAGCAACCAAAGGTATCATCTCAAAAAAACGGGG
>PLNY01000012.1 GCA_003141915.1 Anaerolineae bacterium
TGCTCGTTCATGTTGGAAAACTACCTGCGCATGATGGTCGGCCTATAACTGCACTTCACTTCTTCAACTGTTTCGTCTGGCAATAAATCCCAAAGTTGCCTGACGACGTTCTGCAAACCGGTGGCATTGTTTTTCGCAAGGCAGTCACGGCCCTGGCCAAGTAGCCGCCCAGCTTTCGCTTGTNNGAATGATTTCCTCAACTTCGGCACCGAGGTCTTCCGCCTTTTGCTTTTGCTGAGTTTCGGCGTGCTGATCGGCGACTTTTTGCAGGTGGCCAAGCCAATCGCGTGATTCGGTAACGAGCGACGGCCACTCCAGGGCGTCGGCGGCTTCGTCAAGCTTGCGCTTTAATTCCAGCAATCGCATTTCAGCTTGAAGGGCTGCGGCCGGGTCTGCTTTGGCGGCAGCAAGAGATTCTTTGACGTCTTGCGCAAGCGGTGAAGCTTCCACTTCCTCAACTAACCTTTCCGCCGTTTCACCCCCTGTTGCTGCCGCTTTGGATCTCACTTCGCGGAATCGCTTCATTTCCGCCTCGTAATCCCTTTTGAGGTCGTCAGGATTTGGCTGATGGCGCTTCATTTCTATTTTCGCCGCAAAATCTTCGTCGAGCGTATGGACGTAAGCGGTGACCGTCAAAATGCGCGATTCATCCATTTTCAAGGTCACTTCCACGTCACTCCCTGCGGGCAAGTCACGACGAATCATGTCGCCACGAATCTCGAGCGCCCCATTGAAACGATTCCGGTCAGCTTTCTCATGCTCGCCTTCAACCACAACAATTCTGCAAACGTCTTCACTCCGCCCCTGTCTGACCGGGTGAATCGTGCGGTAATCCACTGTTGCCTTTAATGGCAGTCCTCGCCCTTTTTCGAGAAGTTTGTCGTATTCATTGTTTCCGAGCGCAATCCCCATCGAATTGATCAACGGTTGTTCGACGTCTCCGCCAACGCCGATTGTGTAGGTCAGCGTGTCAGGTTTGATTTTCTGCTTTCGACCGCTCGCGTCACACAATTCGACGTTGAATGTGTTTCTCTCGCCTTTCTCCGCATGAAGATTCGCAACGAACACGCCATCGGGTCGCAGCGAAACTTTTCCGCTCCGCCATTGGGTTTTCGTATTCACCAATTCCAAAGTGAAGCCGGTGAAATCTTGCGCGGACGCGCCGGAAACTTTGCCGCCAACCATCGGTGCGCTGTCCAAGCCGACGGGTTTGAAGGCCTTGGCAAGTTCAAGTTGGTATTCTCCAATCGCTGCCGGAGCGGCATGACGCGCGTTCAATCGTTGCGTTCCGGCGAACACGGCAGCACCGCTTGCAACAACGGTGAGCGGGTCAACGGTGTGATCCAAAGGAATCCCGAGTTTCGCCGCGAGGATTTCACGAAAATAAGGCGCGAGCGTCGGGCCGCCAACGAGTATGACTTTCTTGATAGCCTCCTTGCCGAGATCCTTTTTCTTCAATACCCGTTTCGAGATTTCAACGGAACGAAGAATAATTGGTTCGGCAACGCCCACAACTTCGTTGCGAGTAAGTTCAAATTCAAACTCAATTTTCTCTCCACTGTCGATCGTGAACTTATACGTTTCTGACGTGGCTCGCTCATTGCGAGAAAGATCAATCTTGGCGATTTCTGCGGCGCGCTTCAACGTGTCAAATGCCGATTTCCACTTTTTGTTGCCGCGAGTAAAATCAGTCAGCCCAAACTCCTTGGCTGCCCTCGGCGCGAGCAACTTCTCGACGATAGCCCAATCAATGTCAGAACCACCCAGGAAATTGTCGCCGCCGTGGTGGACGACATGAATTGTCCCCTCCTCGGATTTGATGATAGCCGCATCGAACGTGCCTCCGCCAAAATCATAGACGAGCCAGTAGGCTTTTTCCTGGTCCACTTGGAAACCATAGGCGAGCGCCGCTGCGACTGGTTCTTGAAGAAGCGGACTCTCTTTGAAGCCCGCAAGTTGTGCCGCCTTGCGCGTCGCATCGCATTGATGCAACTCAAATGCCGCCGGGACGGTAATCACCGAAGCTTCGACCACTTCACCTGTCCGCTGTTGCACATCAGCCCGCAATGACTTCAGGACTTCTGCGGAAAGTTCTTCCGGCTTGCGACTCTGGCCGCTGCTTTTGAACTGATAAATATGATCTGTCCCCATCTGCCGCTTGAACTCGATGTGAACGTCCCCTCCCGTATCCTCGTCAATAATTCGGTTTTTTGCTCGCAATCCCACACGCACATCTCCCTTCTTGTTGATATACACTGCCGATGGAGTGATGTCCGCGTCGTTTCCATCCGTCGTGTTCTTGATAATCTTCGTCGGCTCTCCGTGATTGCCGGTAAAGACAGCCACGGCGCTGTTGGTCGTGCCTAAATCAATTCCGAAATCTATGGTTGTTCTGTTCATGGTTGGTGTGGTTGAGATTCAACGGACGTATTTGGGGAAGCTGGTGTTGCGATTTCGATTTCTCCGTTTTGAACGAGCCGATTGTTCCAGAAAATGGAAGGCAGCAAGGTTTCACTAACACGTTTCTTGTCCAATCCTGGCGTTGGTTTGCTGGCGACGACTTTCATCGGTTGCCCTTCATCATACGCATCGCCGGTGTGATTGCGAATCACAATGCCCACTTCCGCNNCTTGGCTCGCCAAGCGTTTGTCGCAATCGAAACCAGCGTTTTCAAATAATCCGTGGGCACTTCGGCGCCCGCTGTCACTCGTTCCTTGCGAGCCGGTTTCGCCGCCAATACGAGCGCAACAGTCTCCCATGTCTCTTTTTCGCCGGGCCATGCAGCGTTCGGCAGGGTGGTGGGATTCGCGAGGTTAGGCTTCTTTACAATTGTTGGCCTGCGTTTTGGTTTCATAATTTTATCGACCGTATTGTCGCAACTTGGCGTTGTAATTGTCCACCTTGGTGTTGAAGGCGGCGGTTGCGGCCTTGTCTTGTTGGGCCAGGGTGTTGTATCTATCAACCTTGGCGTTGAATGTATCCACAGCATATTGGCTCGTTTTATCCAGATAAAGACGGTCGTTCTCAATATCACGCCCCAATTTCTCGACTTGGGCGTCAAGGGTCTGAATCGTTGTCCGTTCTGATTCGATTTCTGCCTTTTCAGTATCGAGTGTGCTGCTCACAGTGCTTGGAACGCTATACACGGTTCCACCAGAGTTCCCGCCGGCGGAAACTGGAGGCGGTGTGTATGCCGGCGTGCTCGGTGTGGGTGATGGCGTGTAAGAACTGTTGCTCGAAGAAGGATTTGTTGAATTGCACGAGCCAATAATGCCCAAAACAATGAATATCGCCACGACGACCAGACAACCAACGCCAGTTTGCTTCGACGACTGGCGTTTGGCGGCCTTCGCTGCGGCCATTTGCGCTCCCATCTGTTGCAGGGTTGTTTTGTCCTCTGCTAATCGCTGTTTCAATTCGGGGCTGACCGCGTGTTTGACGGCAAGTTCGTTCGCTGTAACCGCCGTTTGCATATCTTCGTGCTTATTCCAAGCATCAAGCGAGATGCCGCGCAAGACGATGGCTGCGGAATCCCACAATTGATTGTAGGGGTCCGAACCGCGAGTCAACCCGGCTATCGCTGAAATCAAGGCATTCGCAACTTCGGCGTTATATTTCGCCAGCCGAGAACGTGGATGGTCCGTGCTGTCTTGAATAGATTTGAGGAGCGTATAGACCGGTTCAAGCTTCTTGGATTCGAGCCTCGTGCAAGTCTCACTGATGTCTTTCTCAATTAGCTGTCTAAGGTCAGTAGATGTTGCAAAAGGCAGAATTGCTTTCAGGATTTCGAGACAGGTTTTGTCGTCACCGGTCTCTTTGTAATAAACGATTTGGAGGCGGTTGCAGACAGACGCAACTTCGTCAAACAGATCGTTCCGCAACTCGTTATCCTTTGCAAAGAATAGATCAAACAGATTCAGCGTTTGCCCGGCTTGTCCAAACAATTCAAGCGCAACTTTAGCCGCCTCCGGCGGTTTTTTTTCTCCTCGGTCGCGCGCACTTTTAATCTGCTCTTTCAATCTATTACTGGCGGGCGTCAGAACCAACTCGGCGGTCTTTTCGACATTATCCAATCCTTGGTTCGTCTCACGCATGAACCTAATATGAAGGCGCGCGAGTTCAATCTTGCCCGACTCCGCAAAGGCAACCGCAAGCTCTGCGTTAATCTTGTCCAGAGCTTCGGGTAACGTGGCGCGCATCCGACGCGCAAATCCAGTGGGGAGGCGATCCGGTTCATTGAGTTGACGAATTAGTGCGGTCACCTTGTCCCAAAACCGGTCGTCAATCGCAAGGCGTTCCCAGCGATTGAACGCCCCTTTCCAGTATTCAGTAATCTTCTGTCGCCGCTCTTCTGCGATTTCATTTTTGACGGAGTAATTTTCCCAGTCGAGCGCCGAAACATGGTAAACCAACGCGAGATTATGTTTTGCTGTAATCCCGGAAGCCTCATCGTTTTCGCTGGCTGCCCAAATCTCCATGGCCGTCTTGGTATCGCCCTTCGCCAACGCCTGAATTGCGAGATCGGATTCACTGTTGCCAAACTCCTCCGGCCAGAACCAGAAAAACTCATCAATCAGCCGCTTCTCTGGGTCTTTGAGCTTTTGAAACGCATCACGAAAGTCCTGTTGATTTGGCGGTGGTTTCATCGGGAACGCTGCGCGTTCCGTATGTGGGTCTTGGCCGACATCGACAAATACCATAACGTCGCGCTCGTGCTTGGAAATCCTGCGAACTGTTGCGTCAACTGAAAGTCCCGTGATGCGAAAAGCATTTTTGCGGAACAAATCTTTGGTCGCAGCATCGAGAAGCGGTTTGCACTCCGAGTGGTCGCTTTTTTTACGCTGGGAATCTTTGTCGTCGCGTCCAAGCAGCTTTGATATTTCTGCATGTAGTTGTTCTGTTGTGAATGGCTTCGGTAGAAAACTAATATTCGGCTTTTTGTTTGCGAAGGATTTCACCCATTTTTCGGCTGGCGACCAACCGGACATTACTAAGATTGGATAAGCCACTTTCTGTTCGATCAAACGGCGGACAATTTCTTCCCCGCTCAATTCTCCATTGTTGGCACCTGTAATGAGTAAATCCGGGTCTCGCTGGGCCAACTCCTGCCATGCCTTTTTGCTATCCTGAAATGTCCTTAAATCAATGTTCTTATACTTGTTACGGATGGTTAATTCCATCATCTCAAGCAACCATTCTTCGTCGTCTATTATGACCATTCGGACGGGCCGGTTCGTAGATGGCGTGTGGGCGTTCACAACATGTTCGCGTTACATACTTATACCGCAACGCCAGAGCTTCACATGATGCGCATACTTCTGGCGCAACTCTGG
>PLNY01000439.1 GCA_003141915.1 Anaerolineae bacterium
CACCGAGACGGCGCAGGCAATAGAGAATATTGGCCGCAACATCCAGCGGCTAATGTTGCTGATCAATGATCTCTTGGACCGCGCCAGTCTGGAGGCAGGTACGCTGAAGCTCGTGCGGTCCCCGTTCAGCATTGCTTCCTTGATCGCAAAAGTCAAGGACATCGCAGTTCCTCAACTGGAAAACAAAGCAGGAAACGTGGATCTATATTTCGATGTAGACAGTACTCTCCCACGCTGGATGTTGGGTGACGTGAATCGTCTTTGGCAGGTGATGACAAACCTGATCAGCAATGGAATCAAGTTCACCGACTCGGGTACGGTAAAAGTTTCCTTATATCCTTACGATCCGGCCCATTGGATCATCGAAGTCAAGGACACTGGAATCGGAATCCCTGAAACAGTTCTTGAATTCATCTTTGAACCTCTCCGGCGAGCCCCTGATTTTGCGGTACGGCGGCATCAAGGCGCAGGTCTCGGCCTATCGATCACCAAGGAGCTGGTGAACTTGATGGGTGGCAGCATCGAAGTTAAATCAAAAGCCGGGGAAGGGTCAACCTTTCGAGTAAAACTCCCCATGGAGGAGGCTGTATGACGAAAAAATTGCGAGTGATAGTTATCGAAGAGGATGTCAGCATGGGGGAGTGCTACAGACAAATGATCAATCTCGTTCCGTATGCGGGAGCCGAGGCGATTCACGATGGGGTGGATGGATTGCGTAGTCAAGTCGCTAATATGCGTATAGCCATTATTATAACATAAATGTCTATTTTTCAAAAACATTACAAAAAAAGACAAACTGTTACCAAACAGGGCAGGGGATTGTCTGATTTTCTGCCACTNNACGCTTTAAATAATTGCAAGAGAATGCTCTGAAAAGCCTACTTCAGCCTGGGTTTGGTGTTCGCAGGGCAAAAATGAGGTGAGAAGAGGCTGAAGCCGTTGCCCGCAAGGCCATCGAGATCGATCCTACAATCAGGTGGCCCGTTTGAGAGGCAAGAGCGCGATGGAAAAAGGCCGGAGCGGCCTATCGTCAATCGGATAAGATGCGCTTCATTTCCGATGATACTGAAGCAAACAGGAGAATTGACATGAGATCGTTTACAGCTCGCGATGTTCAACTGATACTCTCAAATCCAGTGTATGTTGGCATTGGGAAATATGAAAGGATAATCCACGATGATAAGTGGATTCAAACTGCGCTTCGTGAGGCCTCCGAAAATGGCGCGTCCTTCTGGTTAGACGTTCAAATGAACGTGATTGAGTTCCTTGACCTATCAGAGAAAAAGGCCGCTACTATTTGCGTAAAAGCCCCAAAAAAATACGACGCTGCAAAAGATGAGAATGAACGTTGCAAAGAGTTGAAAACGTTGCTGGCAGATTTGCGAGCTGCCACAAAATAGCCTAACCCGCCGCGGCATCGGCTGGTGAATTGATTGTGGTTCTTTCTTCGTTCAAGGAATTCAAGCGCACACCCAGCTGCAAGGCGGCCTTGAGGCGCACCGCAGCGATGGGAGTGATTCCGCGCACGTTGCTTCCCTCATGAGTTCCTTGCATAATTCTAGGGCTTTCGGGCTTGCATGGTGAGGGCTTTGGCTGTATGCTTGAAATAATAGCCAAGGCAACCCTGCCCAAAAACTGTGCAAAAAACTACTGCTTATCACGTTCGATATTTTGCTCATGAACTGACTCGCCGTCATTCATCAGACAGCGTTGAAAAACTTGCTTCAGTTTTGGCCGATGCCCAAGTGGACTTGAATCCGCATCAAGTAGAAGCTGCACTCTTCGCATTCCGTAACCCGTTTTCCAAAGGGGCAATCCTAGCAGATGAAGTCGGCCTGGGAAAGACAATAGAAGCAGGGTTATTGATTTCGCAAAAATGGGCCGAACGCAAGCACAATATCTTGATCATTGTGCCTGCCAATTTGCGTAAGCAGTGGAGCCAAGAACTGGTGGATAAATTCTATTTGCCATCGGTAATCTTGGAAAGTCGAAGCTTCAATGAAGCGATCAAGTCCGGCAACCTCAACCCGTTTCAACAAAACTCCATAGTCTTATGCTCCTTCCAATTTGTAAGGACAAAAGAGGCCTACGTGCGTCAGATGCAATGGGACCTTGTAGTGATCGATGAAGCCCACCGCTTAAGGAATGTTTATAAGGCGTCAAACAAGATTGCCAATTCCATCAAAACTGCAATTGCACCTTTCCCAAAAGTTTTATTGACCGCTACGCCACTGCAAAACTCACTCCTGGAATTGTACGGACTGGTAAGCATTATTGATGATTACGCATTTGGGGATCTCAAGAGCTACAAGGCACGCTTTACACGCCTAAGTAACGAAGAAGATTTTAGTGAATTGAAAGAACGGCTCAAACCATTATGCAAGCGCACCTTGCGCAAACAAGTGTTGGAATATGTTAAATATACCAACCGTCACGCCCTCGTCCAGGAGTTTACGCCAAGCGATGAAGAACAACGGTTATATGATCTCGTGTCAGAATATTTACAACAGCCTAAACTATACGCGTTGCCTGCTAGTCAGCGACAGCTCATTACATTGATTTTACGAAAGCTGTTGGCTTCTTCCACCTACGCAATTTCAGCAACATTGGAGGGCTTAGCTCAACGACTGGATGCCGCGGCACGCGAATCAGAAGCGGTAGATTCTTTGCCGACAGACTTGCCAGAGAACTGGGAAGAGCTGGAGGAGTTGGAAGATGAGTGGGATGAGGATGATAATGGTATGGCACCAAAAGAACGCCCCCGACTGACGCCCGAACAGCTTGTCGAATTGCGTGCAGAAATGGTTCAATTGCAGGAATTCCATCAACTAGCAAAATCCATCATCAAGAATTCCAAGGGTGAAGTTCTTTTGACCGCACTGCGTAAAGGATTTAACGCCGCAACAGAAGTACAAAAGAATCAGGGCGCTGCGACCCTGCAGCAAAAGACAGTAATCTTTACTG
>PLNY01000262.1 GCA_003141915.1 Anaerolineae bacterium
GGCGCTGATGATGCAACTCGGCGTGGATGGTGTGTTCGTCGGCTCCGGCATTTTCAAGAGCGGCGATCCTGCCCAACGCGCAGCGGCCATTGTCAAAGCAGTGACGCATTATCAGGATGCCAGCATTCTGGCGGAGGTCAGTAAGAATCTCGGCGAGCCAATGGTCGGACGCAACGTCTCACAAATGCCCGAGGCCGAGAAAATCGCGGGACGCGGTTGGTAATTTGACCAGCCATGAAATCTGAGGAAATAATCTCTTCCAATTTTGCGAAGACACCTGCACCGCCCTATTATGCCGTTATCTTTACTGCCAACCGTACAGCAGAAGACAAAGGCTACAGCAAGATGGCCGAACATATGGAAGAGTTGGCAAAACAACAACCCGGCTTTCTGGGCATAGAGAGTGTTGAAAACAACGACGGATTTGAAATCACTGTCTCTTACTGGGATTCGGAAGAATCAATCCGAGCTTGGAAAGCGCACATGGAACATCAAGTCGCCCAGAAGCAGGGAAGAAAACTTTGGTATGAGCATTATGAGATTCGAATTGCCAAAGTTGAACGTGCATATAATATGCAAACTTCAACTCTACAATTTGCTAAATCACGGTATATATGAAAATCGGTGTACTCGCCATTCAAGGCGATTTTGCAGAGCATATCGTCATGCTTAAACGGCTCGGCGTTGAGACTATCGAGGTGCGTTTACCCGAACACCTCATAGGTTTAGATGGATTGATTATTCCCGGCGGCGAATCAACCACCATCGGCAAGCTTGTGATGGATTTTAATTTGATGGAACCGCTTCGCTTATTTGGTCAGCGACATGCGATTTGGGGAACGTGCGCGGGCGCCATCTTCTTGTCAAAAGATATCAGCCGCGATCAACCTCTGCTCGGTTTGATGGACATCAAAGTCGCGCGCAACGCCTTTGGGCGTCAGGTGGATTCGTTCGAGGCCGATCTGGATATTCCAGAGTTGAAACAAGCGACCGGCACGAAGGAACCGTATCACGCGATCTTCATCCGTGCGCCGATCATCGAGTCGGTGCAGGCGGACGCGAAAGTTCTCTCGGCTCTTCCCGACCGGCGAATCGTTGCCGCACAACAGGGACATCTGCTGGCTACATCCTTTCACCCCGAACTGACGGACGACACGCGCTTCCACGAATACTTCTTATCACTTGCGGATTGGCATCACTGACAATTGTCATCTGATTGTAGGTCCGTTTAGCCTTGTCCATATTGTAAAAAAAAGGTAATATCAATAAGCCATGATGAAAGTTTTGGCTATAGACCTTCCAAGCATTTTTATGCGGTGGAGTCAGAAAGCCTGACAGGTGCAAGTTATACCTGCCAGGCTTTTTTTATTCGTAACCTTATTTGCATCATGGCCCTACATCGCTTAAGGAGTATGAATGCAAACACCCTGGGAATATCGTTACGCCCACCGCGTCAAACAGATGAGCAGTTCCGTGATCCGCGAATTGCTCAAATTGACCGAGCAGCCGGATATCATTTCATTTGGGGGTGGATTGCCCGCACCGGATGTTTTTCCAATCCAAGAATACCGAGAGGCTTGCAGCTATGTGCTCGATCACTTCGGTGCGCAGGCACTTCAATACAGCACAACGGAAGGATATCATCCTTTGCGTGAGATGATCGCACGGCACACTGCCCGATATAGTGTGCTGGTTACGCCGGACAACATCCTGATTACATCCGGCTCCCAACAAGCTCTCGATTTCATGGGAAGGGTCTTCATCAATCGCGGGGATTACATCGTAGTGGAATCGCCGACTTATCTCGGGGCATTGCAAGCCTGGAACGCATACGGCGCACAATTTATTCCGGTCCGCACCGATGAAAACGGCATGATCGTGGATGAACTCGAAGCCGCACTTCGCATCGGGCCAAAGTTTATTTACATCTTGCCAAATTTTCAGAACCCAAGCGGAGTCACGCTCAGCCTCGAGCGGCGAAAAAAACTGATCGAGCTGGCAGACAAATACGGAGTCCCGATCGTTGAAGATGATCCGTACGGACAATTGCGTTACGAGGGCGAGCACATCCCGTCGCTGGTCGCGTTAGATAGCCAGTATCGAGGTTACGACGGTGAATGTTATAGCGGGAATGTCATTTATTTAAGCACCTTCTCCAAGTTGCTCGCTCCGGGATTGCGATTGGCATGGGTCATCGCACCGGAGCAGGTGATTCGCAAACTGGTAATGACCAAGCAAGGCGCTGATCTGCACACCGCCTCATTCAATCAATATGTCGCTTACGAGGTTGGTAAAGGCGGCTTCCTCGATGAACATGTCAAGGTAATCCGCGCCGTTTATAAAGAACGCCGTGATGTGATGCTGGAGATGATGGAAGAAATGTTTCCACCCGAAGTGCACTGGACTCGTCCGCAAGGCGGTATGTTCCTATGGGGCATTCTTCCGGAGCACATGGATTCAGCTGAAGTACTCAAAGTGGCAATTGAACGCAAGGTTGCGTTTGTGCCGGGTACGGCGTTTCACGCCACAGGCGGCGGAGAAAATACGATGCGTCTCAACTTCTCGTATTCATCCCCCGATACGATCCGAGAAGGAATAACAAGATTGGGCATAACGCTGAAGGAACTGATCGCTAAAAACGGATATCATTAAAATAACAGACGGTCACATCGAAAGTGACCGTCTGTTTTCTATTCTTCTGTGTAAGGCACGTACTCGGCGCGCGCGATTCCCTGTTTCACTGCCGTCATTGCCACTGAGCGCGCTACAGCGCGATGCACCGTCTTGTCCAATGGGCTTGGCACCAGTTCGCCGGATGGCGTCATATCTGCAATGGTCTGCGCCGCGGCGAGCAGCATTTCATGCGTGATGCGCGGTGCGTACGCGTCCACAGCGCCGCGGAAGATGCCGGGAAAGCCTAATACGTTATTGACCATCTGTCCATCCGCAGCGAAGGCCGCGCCATGCTCCAGCGCCACCGTCGGATCAATTTCCGGATTTGGATTCGATAGTGCCAGAATGATCTGTCCTTTGCGGACCATTTCCGGCTTGATGAGTCTCGCCGCGCCAGTGGTTGCAATCACAATATCGCAGGCATTCATGATCTCGTTCAAACTCGACCCCTTACCACCCGCGGCCTCGAGATGTTTAACAGCATCCGCTGAAAGGTCCGCGCCGAGAGCCGCATTGCCTGTGAGTTCCATTAACATCTTCGCAATTGCTTAACCCGCCGCTCCCAACCCAATCTGACCGATGACCGCCTTGTTGATA
>PLNY01000257.1 GCA_003141915.1 Anaerolineae bacterium
CAGGTTCAGTTTGGGAAAGCGATGTTTGGCGGGCACATCTTTAAAAAGATCATCAAGCGTTTTGACGCCGATGGTTGCCAGCATCGCGTCCCGTTCTTTGGGACTGATTGGAATATAGGTCATAATTACTCACCTGTCATTGCAAGCAAATGTAAGGACGTTGAATTAATGTGTTCTATCTGCACAATACTTTTCGTATGCCGCGGAATCCATTGCATCATCAGCCTCACCGTTTTCAACCTTGACCATCCAGCCCGCGCCATACGGATCGCTGTTGAGGATTTCAGGCTTTTCGGATAAGGCTTTGTTGACGGCGACCACTTTCCCGGTGGCAGATGCGTAAATTTCCGCTGATGCCTTGACGGACTCAACAGAAGCGATCGGGCTTCCAACTTCAACGGTATCGCCCGCGTCGACCAGAATCTCAACGAAGACGATATCCGAGAGTTGCGACTGGGCGTAATCACTCAAGCCCATCGCACCGCTGGATGGATCGAACCATTCATCGGACTTTGTATACTTTAGGTTGGATGGAATATTCATGGTATGGATCTCCTCATCGAATTGGATTTGGCAAATTAAAAAAAGACACGCGATTCTTATATCGCGTGTCCTCTGTAAATAGACCTGAGAGATTCATCCTTTGTATAAAGGATTTGCACCGTCGGCGTCTCGAATGAGACTTTCCAGAGAAATACGGGAAGGGGTCCTTTTGCCTGAGAGTTTCATCTGGTTTCGCCTGTTTTCCAGACTTGCACCTTCGGCGTTCCGTTCTACATGGAATCTCTTCCCTGCAACCCGTTTATTTGTGAGCCTATTGTATGGGGCATGGAAAGGGAAGTCAAGAGGGAGAAAATACTTTCTTTGCAGGGGTCGATAAAAAAGCCTGCTGTTATCAGCAGGCTTTTTGTTGAGCTTGGCTTTAGGTTATGCCCAGCCTTGTTTCTTGATGAAATCGGTAATGAATGGCACCGTCACGGTTTCGCCTTGATAGGCTTTGTAGCCAATATAGAGCATGTAAACTGCACCGGCTACACCAGTTATACAACCAATGAAAACAACGGGAGCCAATACACTTGCAACAATACCATTGATTACCGCCAAAATAAGTGCCTGAATTGAGTGGAACTTTATAAAAGGGCGAGCTTTCTTATCTTCCATCAACAAGGCGACGATCGCGATAATCCAGCCTACAAATGGCAGATAAGCCAACAAAGCCCATAACTTATCATCGCTGGTGGCGTCGGTGGACACAGGTGCTTGAGACACAGGTGCTTGATTCATATTCATGATTTGCTTCTCCTTTGGTATAAGTTTCCATCCATTGTACAACGGAATCGACCAAAACGCAAAGAAATCAAAGGTACTACTGCATGGCTTTCTCAAAGTCGAGAGAACGGGGTAGTGAGCAATAAAAATGCTTCAGAGATGTGACCGGCAAAATATCGTCGGGCTTGTGCGCTATTTTGAAATTTGGATTGGTGAATGAGGGCGATCACCAGATTGTTGATGGCTGCCATCACTTTTCCAGTATTGCCAATAGTCATACGAGTGGCATCTTCTTTGAAGGTGACATCCCGTCGATAGTGTAAGCCTATCTCTATCCCCCAGTGAGTGCGGCGAATCTTCAAGAGACGGGAAGGAGATGATTTTGTGCGCGTCAAACTGGCAATACCGAACTCCACTTGATTAGAAGTACGAAAGCAGTGTCCACTACGCCACCATTGAAATTGTCGCTCCAATCGATACACTTGAGATAGCCCGGGCCAGGTCGAATATGGGTTGAGCATTTCACTCGTGGTGATAATGCGAGTTTCTATTCGACCGTGTCCTTTATTCACTTTTTGAGCAGTGAGAAAATCGGTCTGGATTTTTCCAAATCCCGGTTTCGGATATTCGGGAGCAAAGAGGGCTTGGATGTTTTTGTAGAGCCCGAGTTGATTTTCTTTGACGGGAAACACGTAGTCGCCGCCCTGTTCCAAAATTTGGGCCGCCAGCCGTTTTTGAGTGTGCATCGCATCCCCGGTAACCACTTTTCCCGTAATTTCAACCGTTTTCAACGCCTCCGGAGCTTTGGTGATCTCATTTTCCTTGCGCCCCACAGCCACCTGCGATAGGACTTTCTCCTGTTCTACATCGTATACGCTCAACAAATATTCGGGCCCTTCCTCATCATCTTTCTTGCGCGTACCGCGCGGCGCTTTCCCATCCAGCGCATACACTCCTCCGTGCTCTCCGCATTGGTTGTATGTCCCGACCCATCTCTCGATCTCTTCTTGATAGACCACCCAGCCCATGATCCGCCGGATGGTGTGATGACTGGGCGTGCTCTCTCGTTTCAATTGGAGTAACTTTACCAATTGCTCCCGATGATTCTTGGCCCAATCCGCTATTGCATACGGCGTATCTTCGCCACACAACTTCGCCATTACGATGACCATCAGCACGCTTTCTAAACTGTACCGTTTGCCATGGGCCTTCCGCACGTCGGTCAATTGGCATAGCCCTTCATACACGCTACCCAAATCGTACAGAATGCCACTCGGCCCATACTCCTGTCGGACCCTGCTTATGCTACAATCCATTTCAGATCCTCCTCGGTTTATTGTTGGTCTGCACCTACAATTGTACCGACGAGGATCTTACTTTTCAATTTTCGTCAAGTGAATTTGAGAAAGCCATGGGTACTACTGTGCTAAAATGCACATAATGACAAAAATTGTATTCATGGGCTCGCCTGAATTTGCTATTCCAACTTTGTGCGTACTGGCGGCGCATTATGAGATGGCTGGCGTCGTTACGCAACCGGACCGAGAGTCAGGGCGCGGACACGCGCTCAAATCGCCTCCGATCAAAACACTGGCGGATGAACTTGGATTGAATGTGATCCAGCCGGAAAAATTACGCGTGCCGGATGCGATGAATCAACTGCGCCTCTGGAATCCCGACCTGATCGTGGTCGCCGCGTTTGGACAGATTCTCAAACCCGACGTCCTCGCCTTGCCGCCATATGGCTGTATCAACGTACACGCTTCATTATTGCCGCGCTGGCGCGGCGCTGCGCCGATCCAGGCCGCGATCTTAGCGGGCGATGTTGAAACCGGTGTGACCATTATGAATATGGATCAGGGTGTGGATACAGGCGCGATGATTAATCAGCGCGCCATAAAAATCGAAGATGACGATAATGCTGGATCACTATCTGAAAAATTATCGCACCTTGGTGCGGACTTGCTGATCGAAACTTTGCCGCGATATTTATCGGGTGAACTCCAGCCGCAATCACAAGATGAAGGCCGAGCGACGTATGCGCCAATGTTAAAGAAAGAACATGGCCTGCTTGATTTCACAAAGCCGGTTGAAGAACTTGCCCGGCGCGTGCGCGCTTTCAATCCGTGGCCAGGCGCGTACTTCGAGTGGAACGGTGGAATGTTAAAGATTCATCGCGCACATGCGGAATCAGGAAATGCGTCAGAAGGGCAGAGGCTGATTGATCAAGGCCAGCCTGCGGTCGGCGCGCGAGGCGGACTTCTTATCCTGGACGAAGTGCAACCCGCTGGGAAGAAGTCCATGAGCGGCAAGGCGTTTTTGCTCGGCGCCCGCGATTGGCCTGGCTAATAGCAGATTCAAGGAACCCCATTCTCTTTTTGATGGTCAATGCTGATGTGGTGTTTCGTGCAATAATCATGACAATCGCAACTGGTTTTGGCGTGAACGGAAATATATAATCAGGCCTGCATTGAAGCCACTAAACCACTAAATCTTGAGGAGATATCATGCCAACCACGATTGATAATTTGAAAAATGCTTTTGCTGGCGAGAGCCAAGCCAACCAGAAATACCGTGCCTTTGCGAAGAAAGCCGAACAGGATGGTTTTCCGAATGTGGCGAAGTTGTTCCGCAGTGCGGCTGAAGCCGAACGCATTCATGCCGAGGGACACCTGAAGGCAATGGATGGAATTGGCGGAACGATTGATAATTTGCAAGCCTCCATCAATGGCGAGACGTATGAATATAAGGAAATGTATCCGCCCATGCTCGATCAGGCCAAGGCCGATGATCACAAAGCCAAGCGCATGTTTGGGTATGCGCTGGAAGCGGAAGAGGTCCATGCTAAATTGTATGCGCTGGCCCTCGAAGCGGTAAAGCAAGGCAAGGATTTGACCGGGGTTGAGTTTTATCTGTGTCCGGTCTGCGGCAACATTGAGATTGGCAAGCCGAGCGAGCCATGTAAGATCTGCGGGACCAAGCCCGATAAATTCGTTCTGGTTTCATGATCCAACGTTCGTTCCCGCCATCGACGGGAACGAATGCTTTTAACTGATAGACGGCCGAGAATTCACGCTAGAGAGGTTATACTTAAGTTGGAAGAAAGCAGTAGTGCGCATATTCGATTGGATGGAATAATGAATCGAAACGAAATTCTCAGCTCTCTAAAACAGAATCCTGAAGTCTCTGTGTTGATTGTCGGCGCGGGCATCAATGGCATTGGCGCCTTCCGCGACCTGGCATTGAACGGTGTGGATGTTCTGCTTGTTGACCGCGCTGATTTTTGTTCCGGCGCCAGCGCGGCTTCTTCACACCGGGCGCACGGCGGCATTCGATATTTGGAAAACGGAGAATTTCGCCTGGTGCGCGAAGCGGTGCAGGAACGCAACCGCTTGATCCAGAACGCGCCGCACCTCGTCAAGCCTTTGCCGACGACGGTTCCAATGTTCAAGGTTTTTTCCGGTTTGTTGGATGCCCCGCTTAAATTTATGCGCTGGCTTGATAAACCGTCGGAACGCGGCTCCATTGTAATAAAGATTGGTTTGATATATTACGATGCTTTTACCGGACACTCCGCGCAGCGCATTATGCCGCGCCATCAATTCCAAAACCGCAAGGCTTCCCTCGCACACTGGAATAAACTCAACCCAAAGATCATCCATACGGCAACCTATTATGACGGTGCGATTCTCCAGCCTGAACGATTGGCACTCGAACTCATTCTGGATGCAGAGACGGATAATCCGAATGCGCGCGCAGTGAACTATATGAGTCTCGTGGGCGGAAACCATGATACGCTTCTTCTCCGCGACGAATTGACGGATACCGTTTACGACGTTAAACCTCGTCTGGTGATTAATGCCGCCGGCCCATGGATTGATTTTGCGAATCGAATCCTCGGACTCTCGACTCATTTCATCGGTGGCACGAAAGGCTCGCACCTCGTTCTCGATCATCCCGAACTTCGTAAAGCAATCGGAGATCATGAATTCTTCTTCGAGAACAAGGATGGAAGAATCGTATTGATCTTTCCGTTATTCGACCGTGTTTTGGTCGGCACGTCCGACATTGAGATTGAGAATCCCGATGAGGCCAACTGTACGGAAGAAGAAGTGGATTATTTTCTGGAGATGATCGCCCGCGTTTTTCCAACGATCAAAGTCGCGCGGGAAAATATAGTCTACCGCTTTAGCGGAGTCCGACCGCTGGCGGCCAGCCATGAAAAGAACACTAGTCAGATCACGCGCGGCCACGAAATCCAGGCGGTGAGCGGCGATTGGACCGGATTAAGTTTTCCGGTTTATTCGCTGGTCGGCGGCAGGTGGATATCCTTCCGCGCGTTT
>PLNY01000292.1 GCA_003141915.1 Anaerolineae bacterium
AAGACAGGTCACGTTTGAAGCGTGGCCTGTCTTTTGGCCCGTACCCAGGTAGGATGTACGAAAATCATCGTTCCCATAAAATATGCAATGAAACAAATACATCTTATCTGGAGAATCGAATGCAAACACAATCCCAAACTGTATCGTGTCCAAAGTGCGGAAGCACGGATGCAAAACCCGTTACGTTTACATGGTGGGGCGGCGTACTTGGCCCAAGGTTGTTCAGCCTTGTAAAGTGCAATTCCTGCGGCACGGAATATAACGGCAGGACCGGCAAGCCGAACCAGCAAAACATGATCATATACCTTGTTATTTCCCTTGTGATCATGTTTTGTGTTTGCGGTGGCCTGTCCTTCCTGGGCACAATGCTCAACCAACATTAAATTTGTCGTTATTTTGCTGCTGAGCGGAACAGGATGCAGGAAATACATCCTGTTTTATTTAATGACAAAATCATCCAAATAACGGACATTCGTCATTTGACGACATTCACGAGATGAATTAACTTATATATCAAACTTCACTTGGAGAAAATCTTATGACAATGAAAATCAATGAAGAATGCATCGCTTGCGGTGCTTGTATCCCTGAATGCCCGACCGAATCGATTACCGAAGGCGACGGCATTCTGTACGTGATCGATCAGACCACCTGCGTCGAATGTGAAGGTCACTTCGATTCACCGCAGTGCGTTTCGGTCTGCCCGGTGGACTGCATCGTCAAAGCCGCATAACGACTAGGTACAAAAAGCTCACCATGTTTTAATGAGCGCGACCTGATTTTTGAATTGACATTCTTCGGCGCGCTCATTATAATCTTTGCCTATAACCAAATAATAACCTTCGGGGCTGGGTGACGCTGTACGAATATCGTGCAGTGAATTCCCGATCGGCGGTAAAGCCCGCGAGTGCTTCAGCTTTGCTTGGCACATGACTCGGTGGAATTCCGAGGCCGACAGTATAGTCTGGATAGAAGAAGGTTTTTTTGTCAGGCCCATGCAGGTCTGATTTCGATTCGATGTCCCGAAAACGTTTTTTGTTTTCGGGACTTCTTTCGTATCAGGCTTCGTGCTTCGACATGCTCAGCACAAGCGTTTGCCTGTTCCCGCGCCCCGCAATTTGATAGCTGCGAGGCGTTTTTGTTTGTAAGAAAATGAAAACCATGAATCTAAATTTTATTCGTAATCTCCCTGAGACTGCCAAACGCGGTTATCGCTGGCTTGGATTAATTTCTCTGGCGGCAGGATTAATCGTATGGTGGGCAATCGCGCGTTTCAGTGGATTACCCGCATTTGTATTGCCATCTCCGCTTCAAGTCTGGCAGCGTTTCTTGTTGTCGCTCACGGACGGAGAGCTGGTTCAAAACACTGCTGTAACGCTGGTTGAAATCCTGCTTGGGCTATTATGGGGTGCGGTCTTTGCCATTGTATTGGGTTACCTGCTTGCCAAGTCGCGCACATTGGAGCACTTGCTCTCGCCTTATCTAGTTGCGAGTCAGGCCGTACCGCTGGTTGCGATTGCGCCGCTATTGGTCATCTGGTTTGGACCAGGGATGTTTTCCAAAGTTCTCATTTGCGCGTTGATCGTTTTCTTCCCGGTTTTAGTGAATACCATCGTTGGACTGCGCGCGGTGCCAACTGCTTTATATGATTTGATGCATTCGATGCGCGCCTCACAACGACAGATTCTATTGCATCTTGAAATTCCTGCTGCGTTGCCCATCTTCCTCGGCGGACTTCGCATCGGCGCGACGTTATCCGTGATTGGCGCGGTGGTCGGTGAACTCGTCGGTGCGGATCACGGATTGGGCGTGCTCATCAACGTCGGGCGCGGGACATACGATACGCCGATGGTCTTTGTTGCGGTCTTTACGTTGATTGCGCTGGCACTCGCGCTTTATGGGATCGTTGCATGGATCGAGCGAAAACTTTTAGCCTGGCAGCAAATCGCGGAACTTTAGGAGAAGATATGTTCAAACGGATAATCGTCTTGATTTTGCTCGGAGCGCTGGTCACGGCTTGCAGCAGCGCGCCCGCTTCCGGGTCGGGAACGAACACGCTGGTTCACATCAAGCTGCCGGTGGGATATGTCGCGAACATCCAATTCGCGCCGTTGTATGTCGCGATCGATAAAGGTTATTACAAAGACGAAGGCATCGAAATCGAATTTGATTATTCACTTGAGACCGATGCAGTCTCGTTGGTGGGTGCGAACAATTTGCAGTTCGCGGTGGTCTCGGGCGAACAGGTTTTGCTGGCGCGCGCGCAGGGATTGCCGATTGTGTATGTGATGGCGTGGTATCAGAAATATCCGGTATCGGTGGCGTCGAAGGCTTCGCAAAATATTCAAACGCCCGCCGATTTGAAAGGCAAGAAGATCGGCCTGCCCGGACGTTACGGTGCGAATTATATCGGGCTGGATGCATTGCTTTATTCGGCGGGCTTGAGCGAGAACGACGTCACGCTAGATTCGATTGGATTCAATCAGGTCGCGGCATTGGCAGCGGATCGCGAACAAGCGGTCTCGGTTTACACCACCAACGAACCGATTCAATTGCGTTCACAAGGTTATCAAATCAACGAATTGCGCGTGGCGGATTATGTTCAGCTTGCATCGAATGGATTGATTACGAACGAAAAGACTCTGGCAAGCAATCCGGATCTAGTGAAGCGAATGGTGACAGCAACGCTCAAGGGTCTGGCAGATACGATTGCAAATCCTGATGAAGCGTATTCCATCAGCGAGAAATATGTTCCAAATCTCACGCCAGCCAATGCGGCGACTCAAAAACAAGTTTTATCCAGCTCGATTGATTTGTGGAAAACAAATCGCCTCGGTTATTCAGATCCGCAGTCATGGCAGAATATGCAGGACACTTTGCTCAAGATGGGATTGTTGAAGCAACCGTTGGATTTAACGAAAGCCTTTACGAATGAGTTTATTCCGTAAAATTTAAACACGAAGGACACAAAGGACACCAAGTTTTTTAAGTTCTTTTCCTTTGTGTACTTCGTGTCCTTTGTGTTAAAAAAGAAAACTGTAATCATGTCAACTGTGCCTATCCTCACCGTCCGCAATTTGAGCGTGACCTTCCCCGATGCCAACGGCGGACTGCACGCGCTCAGCGATGTATCGTTCGAGGTCTGCCCGCGCGAATTCATTGCCGTACTGGGACCATCGGGAAGCGGCAAGTCCACGCTGTTAAGAATCCTAGCGGGATTATTGAAGCCAACACGCGGCTCGATTCACTTCGCCGATGGCGACTCACCGCGCATCGGCATGGTCTTTCAACAAGCCAATCTCATGCCGTGGCGAACGGTGATTGAAAACATCGAACTGCCATTGGAATTGGATGGTGAGAATAAAGAATCAGCACGCGTCAAAGCGCAGGACCTGATCGAGTTAGTTGGCTTGCAAGGCTTTGAACATAACTGGCCGCGCGATCTTTCCGGCGGCATGGCCCAACGCGTCGCCATCGCACGCGCCTTGATTCATGATCCCGATATTCTTTTGCTCGATGAACCGTTTGGCTCATTGGACGCATTGACCCGTGAGCGCATGTGGACGGAACTCTCGCGCATCTGGCAGATGCGGCAAAAGACCGTCATCATGGTGACACATTCGATTAGCGAGTCATTGTTTCTTTCTGATCGCGTGCTGGTGCTGACTCAGCGCCCCGGCACAATCAAGCTGGACTTCAAAGTGGATTTACCGCGTCCGCGCGACGATGAGATGCGCTACACCGCGCATTTCGGAAAACTGGCGAGGAAATTGAAAGAGGCGATTGGATGAAACAGCAAAAGACCCTAAAGGTCTCGCAGACCTTTAGGGTCTTAATGTGCTTTGAGGGAGTGGTCGCAGGAAAAATAAAACTTTTGGCTGTAAATCCGAAGTTTTTTATCTAGCGATGAAACTTATCCATAAGTTTATCGATAAATTCCTTGGAACGCAAGCGGATCAAGTCAAATTTCCATTCTATTTCTGGATCCATATCATGTCGCTCCTCGTCTTTCCACTCGGCATCTGCTTCACGCTTATTTACCATATCCTTTTTGCGCTGCTTCATCAATTGTAAAACTCTATCATCCTCGCCAGCATCCAACCAAAAACCATCTTTGTTTTCACAGTATTCTAAAGTTAGATCATATAGTCTGTAATCAAATTGCTTCAAGGGTGTATTGCATTTTGGACATTTGAAATTTGAAACCGTACTTGAAAAAATCAAAGTACCCTTCTCGTCGTCTTTCTTGAATGCCTCATCCTCAAGCTGGTCCAACTCCTGAGTGTCCAGCCACATTCCATGGTCGTTGGCACAGTAATCCACCTCAATTCCATGGCGAGTTTGTTTTACTAAGTCGGCATCACATTTAGGACATTTCATAGATTCACCTTCCTTGTTTGAATCTTTTTATATATGGTTTTGGCAAGCAATCATTCATGCAATAATTGTACACTATTCCTATTATTTAATCAGATCATGCTCAAATGCCAGATTCTCCAGCATCTCCTGCACTGCCGCGTCGAAGGCCTCTCGAATCTTCAACTCAACATCAAATGGAAATTCTTCCCCGGCCGTTATTTTTGGAACTATAGACGCGCTGGTCTGCGATTTTCAATAAAGCTTCCGGGGAATCGCCGTCCTCCGGAAAGTTCGCAACCCCCACACTGAAGGAAATATGAATCCGGGGCTCGCCCTTTACGGCTTCGGTACGCATGTTATCCAAAAGACGCTGAATCATCGCGTGACTGCGAGCCGGGTTCGTGCCCTGCAAAACAAGGACGAATTCATCGCCGCCGTAAAGAAAGAGCAAGTCTGTGGTGCGCAGTTCCGCCGTTACGCGCTGAACAAAACTGACCAAAACTTCATCGCCTCGCGCATGACCATATTTATCGTTCACCTTCTTGAAGTGATCGAGGTCGAGAAAAGAAAGCGAAAAGCCGTAGTTATACAAACGGGCGCGCTTAATGACCTCCTCCAGCCGCTCGTCCATCGTCTGCCGTGATAGGGCGCCCGTCAGATGATCGAACAAGCCGGCGCTATATTCGGCGGGCTGTATCTCACGCAGACGGGCGCTCAACAAGCGCATAATCTCGATTCCCACGCCCGGAGAACGGCGGAGCAATCCCTGGAACTCGTAACGGGTCAACGACTTCAGGCGCGTCGACACCACCGCAGCCACGCCGGCCGTACGCGGAATATCCTCCAACAAGGCAATCTCGCCCACCAATTGTCCTGGGCGGCGAAAACCCAACAGACGAGGTTTTTCCAAGGTCCCTTGAAGGATTGCAAGCGCGCCTTCTTCGATCCAATATACGCTGTTTGCCAGATCGTTTTCACGAAATAGAATTTCCCCGGCTTTCAGTTGGCATTCGACACCGGATGACTCAACCAACCGTTGAAGTGTGCTCGCGAATGGTTGAGTATTTTGCGGCAGCCAATCGCCCTCCAGGGTATGATTGTAAATATTCTGTATCCTTTGGAAAGCCAAAGCGGACAAAAATTCGGGATGGTTGTCGGCAGTAGTCATCGACTCACCTTTTCCCCGGAAAGACTGTTCAACAGCTTTTGTGTGGAGTTTGAGATGTCCCGAACCGCAGCGTCAAAGGCTTCTTGATTCACACGCGAAGGCTTGCGGTATCCGCTCACTTTTCGGACGAATTGCAAAGCGGCCTCATGGATCTCCTGCTCGGTGGCGGGTCGATCCGGCAAACGTAAAGGTTTGATGCTTCGGCACATGGTGGCTCCTCAATGGCTTTTTCGCCAATTATAATCTTGAGCCGATGCCAGGGAAGCGTCGAACGAGCGTAAGGAACCGCGGAGCAAGCGTAAGGAAGCGTTGAGCGAGGCTAAGGAACCACGGAACGAGCGTAAGGAACCTCCGAGCGAGGGCAAGGAACCGCGGAGTGAGATCAAGGAACCATCGAGCGACATCAAGGAACCGTGGAACGAGTGTAAGGAACGGTCGAGTGAGAGCAAGGAACCACGGAGTGACATCAAGGAACCGTGGAGCGAGTGTAAGGAACCGCGGAACGAGCGTAAGGAAGCGTCGAACGAAGGGAAGCAACCATCCAGCGGCGGAAAAGAAAGATGCGGCACCTTTTNNTGTTACTTTTTGTTGGGATTGGAACTCGCGTCCGGTAGAACTTGAATTAGCGCAGCGCTTACCACCACGCGGTGAGCATAGGTATTGGCAGTGGCGTTGTAGTCCTTGCAAGTAACCAGTGTCAACCAAGGCAGGTCTTCATGTTTGAATGCCGAAGTGTTGGAAGGCGAGACGATATCATTCTCGCGCACCTCGTAGATATAACGCTGGCCTGCAAAATGGATGATGACCTGGTCGCCCC
>PLNY01000181.1 GCA_003141915.1 Anaerolineae bacterium
CCGCAAGAATAGTCTGACCTATATGGAGGCCGCTTTTTGATCCCTGGATGACAAACTTCAAGTCATCGAGATTTTGATTGCTCAACACAGGGCCATAACGAACCACAATCGTGGCGGCCTTGGAAACGTATTCAGCATTTTGCAGAGGTGAATAATATTGAGGAGCCAGAGATTGAGATAAGGGAGATCGAGATAAGGAAGATTGAGAGGAAAGAGATTGAAATAAAGGAGCTTGGAAAACGAAGGGGGTGCACGAAGAAAGTATAAATACAAATAACAGGCCGGCGGTCAATGATAAAAACCTTAATATCTTCATGGTGTGCGTTAGTCTCCAAAGCCGTCAATGAGATGCATGGTTATATAAAAACCGATACGATGATAATAGAATAACATGATGAGATTATTAACTTTTTATGTGGAAAATATGTGAATCAAAACAGGTTACAACGGTCCCCTCGATTCTGGAAAATATTTTTCCGAATTGTTCGGCTTCCTGGATGTCGCAGTAATATTTCATGTTCCGGGCCTTGTCGCCTACTTCTTCAGCCATCGGTTCTGCAATCCGGATCATGCTTTTTATTTTAAACTCCAGTGCGAGCCTCCTGAGAGTCTTTGTCTTTCAATCAGTCCAAAACCCACTAACATACTTTGAGCGCGCCCGTCGCCGGAAAACCGCTTGCATCTCACGAACGAGCGTGCTATAATGCAGTCAACTTTCCCCATCATTAACAACCCAGCTAAAAGATACCTACTGTTTCACTTACTCGGGCTAGCCGAATCCATAATCAATCTTGAAAGAAAATCCATTCACCCAAACCAACTCATCTTGAACTCAGCCTGCACCCATTGGGGGCGCTGGCTTCATATCCATTCCATTTCAAAGGCATTGAATTCACATGAAAATACTTGAGCTTGAAAACGAACCCCTGGCAAAACTACGAAAGATTGCCAAAGAAATGAACGTGCCGAATCTCAACCGGCTAAAAAAGGAAGCGCTCATCCTCCAGATCCGCCAGTCGGAAGCGCAGAGGGAGGGCATCGAACTGCGCGGCGGCATCCTTGAGATCATGAGCGAAGGGATTGGCTTTCTGCGGGCAGCCAATTATCGGATCACCGACCAGGATGTATATGTCTCGCAAGCCCAGCTTCGTCGTTATGATCTTCGTTCGGGGGATTTGGTGATCGGACAAGTTCGTCCCCCGCGTGAATCAGAAAGACATTATGGATTACTCAAAGTCGAAACGGTCAATGGCATTGACCCGGAAGATGCGCCCCGCCGCGTGGTCTTTGAGAATCTCACCCCGATCTTTCCCGATAAACGTTTCGACCTGGAAATTGATCACGATACCCTGGCGACACGCTTGATCAATCTAGTCACGCCCATCGGGCGCGGCCAACGCGGATTGATCGTCTCGCCTCCTAAAGCGGGGAAAACAACCATTCTGAAGCAAATTGCAAATTCCATTTCAACCAAATATCCCGATGTGCATTTGATGGTGGCATTGATCGGCGAACGCCCGGAAGAAGTCACCGATATGGATCGCTCCGTGGATGCAGAAGTGGTCGCATCCACTTTCGATGAGCCGGTCACGTCTCATGTCCGCACTGCGGAAATTGCCTTAGACCGAGCTAAGAGAATGGTGGAGATTGGCCGCCATGTGGTAATCTTAATGGACTCGATTACCCGCTTGGCGCGCGCATATAACTTAGTTGTCAACCCATCAGGGCGTACGCTTTCAGGCGGCATGGACCCATCCGCATTGTATCCGCCGAAACGATTCTTCGGTGCAGCGCGCAATATCGAAGAAGGCGGCTCATTGACCATCATCGCCACCTGCCTTGTGGAAACCGGCTCACGTTTGGATGATGTCGTCTACGAAGAATTCAAAGGCACCGGAAACATGGAATTGCTTTTGACTCGTAAATTGCAAGAGCGCCGCATCTTCCCCTCTGTGGATATCGAACGCTCATCCACACGCCGCGAAGATTTATTACTTGGCCCGGATATCATGCAACGCGTTTGGCTGATGCGACGCATGTACTCGCAAATGATCACGCCCCCACCCGGCGGCGCGGGCATGGATCAAACTGTCGCAACCGAAGCGATCCTGCAACGCCTCGAACGCTCCAAGAACAACCAGCAATTCCTCGAGACGTTAACCGAGGATGCATAGCAATTTCAAAAAATGGAAAAGAAAAATACTTTTGGAAAATTCTCTGAATTCCTGAAAAAAAATCGTTTCAATTTGATCTCATGGGGCGTGACCGTCGTTATTGTGGCGGCATTGGCGGGATTCGGATTCTGGTGGATTCAGATCGGTTCCGCCGCGCCCGCCTCACTTCCCGAACCGACCGACGCGCCCAGCGCGAGCCAGCCATCGCTGGCGTTGCCAACCTCCACAGCAAACACCGCAGTCTCCAATTTCTCCATCGGCCGCCAGCTCGAACTAAAAACCAATATATCCGATCAGGCCAATACCAGTGTCGTTCAATATCAAGTGGTGATGGGCGACTCCCTATATGCCATTGCAAAACAATATAATATCAAGCCCGAAACCGTTTTATATAGCAACAAAGCCAGCCTCGATGATAATCCGGAAAATCTCAAACCCGGCATGATCTTGACCATTCCTCCAGTGGATGGTCTCCTTTATACCTGGCAGCAAGGCGACACACTCCAAAAAGTGGCGGATGAATTCAAGGCCAAAGCAGATAACATCTTGAATTGGCCCGGCAATAATTTGGATTTGACTAATCCGCAAGTTGCGCCCGGTACCGTGATCATGATTCCCGGCGGTCAGCGCCAGTTGATCGATTGGACTCAATTCATCCCAACGATCTCGCGCGGCACCACCGGCGCAGGCACGGGCACATCCAACGTTGGCACAGCGCAATGCGGTGCAGGTCCCTCTGGGCCAATTTCGGTCTGGCCGATATTGGGTGAAGCGCATGTTCTCTCCGGCTATGATTATATTGTGCCGACTCACCTGGGCATCGATATCCTTGCGCATGTTGGCGATACGGTCGTCGCGGCCGGAAGCGGTGTGGTGGTCATCGCCGCGCCGATGGGTTCAATGAACGCGGATAATTATGGTTATGGCAATTTCATTGAAATTGATAACGGCGGCGGATATGCATCGTTATATGCTCACTTAAGCGCAATCGATGTTAAAGTATGCGAGCCGGTTTATGCGGGACAGGCCATCGCCGCATCCGGCGCGACCGGAAACGTCACCGGCCCGCATCTGCATTTTGAGGTGCGATACGGCGGCGGCAATCAAAACCCCTGGAACTTCGTTCACTAAATGAATGCGCGCGAACTTCAGGCCGCCCTTCGGGACCTCCCGCTGGGCGGCCTCCGTTTTTTTGAAAGCATCGGCTCGACGAACGATGAAGCGCTGGCCTGGGCATCACAGAAGGCAAGCGATCTTTCCGTTGTCATTGCGGATGAACAAACCAGCGGGCGCGGCCGACTCGGCCGGAAATGGTTCACGCCTCCTCAAACGGCTCTCGCCTTTAGTTTGATCCTGCGCCCCACTGCTGATGAAATCAAATATCCTGCTCGTGTTACAGGTTTGGGCGCGTTGGCTTTGGCGGATGCAATTTCAACACTTGGATTGCATGCCCAAATCAAATGGCCGAATGATGTTTTGCTCAGCGGCAAAAAAGTGGCCGGCATTTTAGTTGAATCGGTTTGGATGGGCGACGCGCCTGATACTTTTGTTTTGGGAATGGGCATCAATGTATTAGCTTCATCCGTTCCACCCACAGATCAGGTTTTATTTCCCGCAACAAGCGTGGAAACCGAATCAGGTCAGAGGATAGACCGCGTTGCACTTCTTCACGATGTTTTGCCTTCTCTGATCGCTTGGCGTCCAAAACTTGGCACTGATGAATTTATTAAAACATGGGAGTCATTGCTGGCTTTTCGTGGAAAAGAAATCCAGCTTACCAAAGAAAATGAACAGCCGCTGAGCGGTGAATTAATCGGTTTGGAACCCGACGGAAGCCTGCAGTTGAAGGTAAATAACAATTTCCTTACAGTACAGATAGGTGAGATTCACCTTCGTCCCTCCGTGTGATAGAATCGTCGCATGTTTGATAATCTGCGCGAACAGGCAAACTCGACACCGTTTTATGAGGATGAAGCTCAATTTCAATCGGTGGAGGGAACCAATCCCACCTCGCCCACCTCAAGTCGTTTTCTGGGCATGTCGCCCATCCAGCGTTTTGTCATTTCGGTGATGTTGATGATCATGGTCTGTGCCATAGGAGCAATGTTCCTGCTGGTAACGGGAAAATTCGGATTGTTCTAAAAGAATCTACACAAAAAAACTCGGAGCNNGCGCGCTTCAATTCTTCAGACGAGATGCGCGCCACCGACGCGACATAATCGCCTTCCCCCGGTTTGATGAGATGTACGCCCTTAGTCGCGCGCCCCGATTGCTTGACATCCTTAACTTTCAAACGCAACACCACGCCGTTTGCGGTGATGATGGTTAGCTCGTCATCGTCGCGAACAACGCGCGCCGCGGCGATCTTTCCAATTTCAGCAAATGCCTTTTGGTCAACCGTGGCAATGCCGCGTGTAGCGCGTCCCTTCGGAGTGTAATTCTTCAACAAGGTTTGTTTACCAAATCCGCCCTTGGTCACGATCAGAAGCGAACCATCTTTATCAACGACATCCATGCTGGTAACCCGGTCGCCATCGGCGAGCCGGATGCCTTGCACACCCGCGGCTTGTCTTCCCATCGAGCGGATCTTTGTTTCGCTATAACGCAACGCATGTCCTTGCTCGGTAACGAAGATCACTTCATCCTTGCCGGAGGTCGGGCGCGCCCAGCCGAGGGTGTCGCCGTCTTCCAGGTTCATGGCGATCAAGCCCGAGGGGCGGACCGAGGCGAATTCTTCCATATCCACGCGCTTGACTCTGCCGCGCGCCGTGGCAAGCACACAATATCCGTGCGCGGAAAAATCCGAAACTGCAATGGCGGCAGTGACGCGTTCATCGCCATCGAGACTTAAAACATTGACAAGCGGGATGCCTTTCGCGGCGCGATCCGCATCGGGGATTTGATAAACCTTTTCGCTATAGACTTTGCCCTTATCGGAAAAGAACAGCATCGAGTCCAGACTGCGAGCGGGGATGAGCATCACAACTTCATCCTCCTCTTTGGTCGTGTGACCCATCACGCCGCGTCCGCCGCGTCCCTGCAAACGGAAAGCGGCCGAGGCCACGCGCTTGATGTATCCGCGTTCGGTGAGGCTGATCAACACGGCTTCATCCTGGACAAGGTCTTCTTCCGTGAGCTCTTCCTTTGCATCCGAGGCAATGCGCGTGCGGCGATCATCGCCGTATTTCTCGGCAATTTCTTTAAGGTCTGTCTGGATCAATGCAAGGATTTTCTTCGGGTGAGCCAGCAGGTCTTCAAGAAAAGCAATTTGTTCTGAAACCTGCTTGTGTTCCTCTTCGATCTTCCAGCGTTCGAGCGCGGCAAGACGACGTAATTGCATATCGAGAATCGCTTGTGCTTGAAGCTCGGAAAGCTTGAAGCGATTCATTAAGTTTGTTTTGGCAACATCGCCATCCTGTGATTCACGAATAGTTTTGATGACCGCGTCGAGGTTGGCAAGCGCCAGCAAATAACCATCCAGGATATGTAAACGCGCTCTAGCTTTGGCGAGTTCAAAGTTGGAGCGCCTGAC
>PLNY01000004.1 GCA_003141915.1 Anaerolineae bacterium
GCACTCACCGCCAACGCAGCGGTCGCCTCCACCAAATGCTGGATCACAGGAGAAAAGTTTCGTCCGAGCCGTCCCTTTCCAAGCGGCGGATTCAAATGCGTGATGCTTCTCACACAGGCCAATGGTGATGACTCGGTTTGAAACCATGCCGCGAGACGGCTTCCCAATGGCTTGCTGGAAATACTGCCACGAATCAAGCCCATGAGTTGAAGCCATCAAGTCAATGAACTTTTGGGTTATGAGATAGGGGTAACGATTCTTCGGCTCATCGTTGTTTGGCGTATCGCGCCCGTCAAACGCAACGACATGGGCATCATACCAGCGCGAAGTCCATTCCTGAGTCTTGCCGGTGTCAATGAACGAGTCCCAACCGCCCCTTGGTTCGGCAGCGGTGCAAAGCGGGTCTGAAATATCGGTCGGATTTCCGCCCATGACTCCCTTGAAACCATCGTTCACCATCCAATTTGCGTAGGCATCAAGAAACGAAGTCTCCATGACGGCGCAGTTATGGACTAAAAATCCATTTACGGAGTAGCTTGGATGTCCGGCAATCTCAAGATTATAGACCTCAATTCCTCTGTCACAATCTGAGGCGTTTGTAAAACTCGACGGTTTGGATACCTCAACACTGTCCACCCAAGACGAATGAGAAAGTTCGCTTTCTTCACATCCTGTTCCTGCCGGGCAATCGCATTGTGTGAGGCTCCGTCCAATTCCACAGCTAGTTTTTTGTTCGGAAAAGCAACATCTACTTTGTAATGGGTTGGGTATCCGCTTCCAGCCCTCATTTTGGTTTTCACAGGAAAATTGTTTTCCGAATCGGGAAAAAATTCCAGCAAAACTAACTCCGCTTTTGTTGGGCCGGTTCCATTCCCACCACGAATTGGGGGTTTGTGTCCGGCCAGCTTCAACCTTATGCTGATAGCTGTATTGCGTTTCTTTTTTTGCTCCGCTGTTAGAGAATCGCAAAAGCTCTGGTAGCCTGCTTCCATTTTTGACCGCATTGCTTCGTAACGCTCTGGGTGATTCTTGAATAACAGACTCCGCGATTTCTGAATTTTTGCAGAGCGTTCTGGCGTATAAAGGTTCTTTCGATATTCCGGCTGTGCTGACCACCACTTCGCTCTGCAAGACCGACTGCAAAAAATCTTGTTTAATTTGGGGTTGGGATTTCCACAAAGTTTGCACTTTGTTTCCGGCGATGATTTGATTCGCTTCATGTTGTGTTATCATAACACAACTCTGGTTAAGGTCAATAGCCCTTTTCCAGCCGAATTGAGTTAAAAACGGATGTTTTTCGGTGCATAAAATTATTCGTCCATCTTTGGTTTTTATTCTGCAAAGACGCCTTGCCGTCCGTCTCATCGTGGAGACAACAGTAGAAATTCCGATTGCTGAACAAACCGCGTCTCCCGCACTAATTGATTCAATCGGGATTTTCCCGTTAGGAGTATCAACCAAAGTTCCGGCGGGAAAACATTCATCTCCATAATGCACCATTATTCCATCCATTTTTCCGGGAGTGTTCGGGGGTTTCGATCCTTGAAACTTTCCCATCCCGACAAATCTGCCATTGGACACACAGGCAACCGTTCCGATTCCGTGGTCAAGGGTGCGGGCGACTTCATTTTCGTCGTCAATGTCGTCCGGGGTGATTTGCCGTTTTGAGTCCAGCACGAATCCATCCAGCCAAGGATACCTTTCACGACCACGATTGAACATTTTTTTCAATCGTCCCCATACTTTTCGTTCCAAAGAAATAATGTCCGTCGTGGAAAGGATGGCCAGAGAAGTATGGGGAAATGCCCAGAAGTTAATCAGTGCGTGAACGGTGAAAATATACGTTTTGTTACTAGAGGCCGCCCCAAGGAAACAAATTACCTTGTTCTCGCATATTCTGGTCATGCCAAGAACAAACCACCGATGTTGGTCGTCCTCTGGCCAAATCAATTTGTGTGCGGCAAGATAATGTTTAACCACTCCCGGCTTTCCATACCCTCGCCGGATGGCGTCAAATTCTCTCGCCAGCGCGAATTCTTCCGCCGAGTATTGGTCTGACACGATGAAAATTTACCGTTGCAAAAATGGATGTCAAGTGGTATAGCAGATTGCATGAGCGCAATTTCACTTGTTCCGGTATCGGAATTCAGTATTGGAAATCTGCCGGTCGCCGCCAATCCGCCCATGTCTTATGACGTGACTCTGGGAACGCCAACCGCCCAAGGTATTGTGCCGCCGTTCACGAATCTCGCGGCGTCCATCTATGAAATTAACGGGGTCGGGCCGGCCTACGGGTGGAACGCCGCATTGGGAGCGTGGAAACAAATATGAAAAGACTTTTCTGCCTTCTTTTTTTCCTGTCACCGTTCGCCGCCAAAGCGGATTGGTATGCGTCTCAATCGTGGGTCAAAAACTACGTTGCGACAAACTCATCCGCCGCGACCCCTTTGACCACCAACCAGCTTAACATCATTAACGCCGCAGTTACCAACCCAGCCGGTGGGAACCTTTCGTTTCAAAGCGGAAGTTACCAGCCGGTTTCTAACAATTTCACCTCCTACGGTTATCAAACCATCTTGAACAACAACATGAAGTTGGGAGCGGATGCGTTTGGAACCCTGACGATAAACAGCCTAAAGTCGTTCACCTTTACGGGATTCCCATACAACAATCAGGACTATCTCTACGGTTTGAATTGGCTGGCGTATTCGGCTCCGGCCACAAATGTTTTCACTGTCATAGTGGGTGGTGGCGTTTCAGAGATTGATTTCTCAACAACTCCAACCGTTACTCCGAGGACAACGATCAACTGGATGATTGACGGGTATGGAAACCTTCAACCCAAATCCGCGAGTTCTGCCATTACACTTGGCTCTGCTACCAACCGAGTGTCAGCCGGATATTTTTCAAACTTGGACGCCGCCGTATCCATCAAGACGGCGGTTATCACGAACGGCAACATGATTCTTTGGAGCAGCACAAACTCTCCCCCACCAAACGGCAACCCGAATTATATCTGGTTGGCGACCTCGACCAACGCGCCGGGATTTTTCTTCGTCAGCAGCAACGGAGTGTGGACGAAGCATTAAAATGATATGGCTGGCGAAAAGCGCATTTACGGCTCCCTCCGGTCTTTCCCAAAAGGTCAGAATTCTGATATAGACCCGCTGTTGCTTCCACCAGACCAACTTTCCTTCGCCACCAATGCCACGGTGCGCGGAGATTTTGTAACCCAACGCCCGCCATTCAAAAATCTTNNGTTTGCCGACTCTCAAACTCAAACAGATTTTCAGACCGGACTTTTTCAAGGAGCGTGTTACTACCGGAACGGGGCGAATGGTTTCATCATGGCGGCTGTCGGAGGAAACCTTTTCCAAATCATTTTTGATTCCAGCGGGATGCCCACCGTTTACGAAATACCACTTGGTGCATCGCCAGTTCCATTACAAGTTCCGTCAGTTCCGACCGGATTGGTCGCAACAGCCGGAAACGCTGAGGTCGGCTTGGCTTGGTTCGCAGCCAATAACGCGACAACTTACACCGTTCTTCGGTCAACCGTATCTGGCTCCGAGACTTCTCTGGCCACGCTGGTTTCTGGAACGTCATACACCGATACAACGGCAGTCAATGGAACGACGTATTTTTACACCGTCATATCCGTCAATGCCGTTGGAACGAGTGCGGCATCAAATGAGGCAAGCGCATCCCCGTTCGTTCCCGCAACCGCGCCATCTGCGCCAACAAACCTTGTAGCAGCGGCAGGAAACGCACAAGTCGGATTGACGTGGAACGCATCGGCAACTGCGGTCAGTTATGCCGTGTTGCGTTCGGTGACAAGTGGAAGTGGATATGTTGTGCTTGCCGGTGCAACTGCACTCACTGTCACAAATTGGACTGATTCCACGGCTGTCAATGGAACGGCCTATTATTATGTTGTGACGGCCACAAATGCAGTTGGAACAAGTGGAAACTCGAATCAGGCGAGTGCCACGCCCGCCGTACCTGTTAATAATCTTATACCAGTCAACGCGGTATTTTCCAATTACGGTCAAGGCATTTCTTATTATGGTCTTGTAATAAGTCAAAACACACTCTACACAGTAACCTTTTCTGGGCAAGGCGAGGGGTTTCTGTTTGGAGCAACGGGGATTTATATATCAAATGGCCAATATAATTCTGGTTCTAATACCATAATATCTTTCTTTTGCATCATTCCGTCGGTTGGATCACTTGTTAGACAATGCACAACTGTAACCACTCCTTGACATGCCCACCAACTCACCATCCGTTCCGAAAAACTGGCTTCGAAAGGCCGAACAGTTTTTGATTTGGAATGACGGCATAAATCTGCCAGTGATATGGGATGGCAATTCGGCGCGGCGTTCGCTAGGGCCGTCAACTTCCGGCGCGGGACTGACTTCGCTGGCAACCATAGCCGCCAGCGATTCAAATGGGGATGGGTGGAATCCGCCCCCGATAAACCAATACATTTCGCTGTTGCTCAATGCGCCATACACCGGCCCAATTGGGATTCCAGTTTTAATAAACACCGCGACCTACTATCTGCAAAGCGCGTCCACGCTTTCAGAAGCATCGGGCTTGAACTATTTAGTATTTGGTCTTGTTTCCGGTTCAGGCTCAGATTCAATTCCAGTCGGAAGCAAATTTTCTCTCAATAACAAAATCTGCGGTGCGATTTTGTCTGCGGTGGATGGGAGTGGAAACTCCATTTCTAATTGGCCCGCAATCCCCAGTTCGACCCCTCCCGCAACTTTGACCTGTATTGTGGGCGGGCAACTGACAGAATTTGCAGTCTCTTTTGGATTTGACTTCAGAGATTATTCAACCGGGAAAACTCACGCGCATGGGATTGTAGATACGGTAGCTTTTAATTCCACAACAAGTCAGACAACCGTTACTTGGCGGAATCCACTTTCTTCTTCTGACCAATCAGCCACGTCCACAGTTAATAGTATCTATTACGGAGGCACAACTTGGTTTGTAGTTTCATGGAATCTTACAAATTTTCCTTCGATTGCCTCAACGGTTATTCTGAATTATGTCACTTTAACATTAACCCAATCCTTTCGGGGCAATGTTGGCGACACGCTTCAAATCGGGACTGCGCTGATGACGGTTACGGCAATAAACGGCGCACAAGTCACTTGTCAGATGCAGACCAACGGCCAGCAGGCCATACCGTTCATCGCCTCAGCCTCCACCGTTCCGACAACCGCCCTGCTTTTAATGGACAACACGGCCAGCGGCAGCCTGACTACTGTGGCGACTTATCCGGCAACCGGCCCGAACGGGGCGCAAACGGACACAACGGTAACTGGACTGGCGGGCGGAGCCTATTGTCAACCCGGCAGTGTCGTTCCGGCGGCGGGCATGGTGGTTCAGGTCACAAATCCGACCACGAATGTAACAGACACTTTGTTCATCACCAGTTCAAGTGGGGCGGCTCCCGGCCAAACATCTTATTTCGTCCTGTTGAAAAATCTGAATGACACAAGCAG
>PLNY01000092.1 GCA_003141915.1 Anaerolineae bacterium
CCCAATTCCTGATGATGATTTTGAAAGGGTTCGCGCGGAAGCTGAAGAACTGGCCAGAAAATACCATCCAGAATAATGCGATCAACTGGAAAATATTTGATGGTGCGCGTGGTGGGTTCGCTGCTTGTTGGGCTGGTTTGGATGGTGCTGCATTATTGGCTTAAAATAAAAAGGTAAAAAATGAATGAAATAGAAATTAATAAAGTGCGGTTTCAGCGTATCAACGATTTTCGGAAGTTGGGCGGTCGCATGGGTTTCGTGAACCGGTCTTTGGCGCAATTCCTTTTAGGCGTTTGTCGGCAACGAATTGATCAACTGATTTCTCAAGGTCGTTTAGAATCATGCGGGATAAACGGGTCTCGTCTTTTGTATCTGCGGAGTGTTGTCGAATTTGCCAAAGCATCACGCAGGCAAAAACGGGGCAAAATATCATTACGAACATCAAGTAAAGGCCGATGTAAGGTGCGGCGTTCGGATGCGTTGCAAACCATTCAATGATAGCGGAATTGCCTATAGTCATATTGGCAACTTCTCAAAAATCAAAGGTGCTGTCAAGTTTGGTGTGTGGAACATCAAATTACACATGATTCCGGGCGTGGAGTATGTTGGCTAACTCGCAGCGATTGTGTCGCTGAAAGCGCCGTTCGATTCGGCACCCCGGATCCAATTTCCCGGTTGGTTACCAAGAGGGGTTTTTTTGTTTCCTCCTCGGAGCGCGTCAACGTTTGCATGAGTCGTCGTCTGCTGCTCGCTGGCCGGGAAAAACAATTTCCGCTGATGAAAGCTTCACGTCGTGAGGCGTTGGCGGGACAACAGGTAACAAAAAGGAAAAGCTCACAGGAACTTTTGACTTCTCAACCCTCTACACCGGGGCTGCTGCGGCTGGTTTGGCTGCGGCTGCTGTCGGTGCGACGATCTTTGCGGTCGTCATCGGAGCGCGTTGGGTCAAGAAACTGCTTCGCGCGGCTTCTTAATCCACGGCTGGCCGGCCTTCGCGTTGCGTTGGCTGGTTTGGTAATCATCGGGTGCGCTTCTTGCGGAGCGCATCCGTCTTTTTCAAATGTGTCTGATTTGAAAAATGGTCGGATAATTCCTGCTCCTGCTTTTTCGTCGCTCTTAAAAACGTCGGCGGGTTACGGCGTGTTGTCAACGGGTGTTTTGCTTCCGCTGGCTTTTTTCATGCGCTGGCACGTTAATCATGACTGAATACTTCCATTTAGCGAAGCTAATTGTCGAAACGTGCGCGATTATCGCTGTGTTTTGGACGTGCTGGGTAGTCACTGGAAATCGTCGGTGGTAAATCTCAATTACAAATGAATAATGCAAATTATCGTATTCTTTATCGGCTTCTTTTTGCCGCTTTGGTTTGTGTCCAAGCTTTGACCGTCGAAGCTTGGGAAGCGAATTATGCGGTCACTGTAAATAATGTAAGTTGCTCCAACAGCGTTAGTGGTGAAGTGGATTATGCGGTCTTTTGGGCGCAAAGTGCTCCTTATTCGGGTTACACTGAATATGGTTCAGTTCAAATCAGTTCGGATAGTGCGATTCCTCCGTTTGGACACGCGACGTTTTATTCCGTTGGCGGGACATGGCCGCCTAATGGAACGCCTGGGTCGGTTAATTATCAATACGTTGACGGCGGGCGCGGCTCACCGCCTGCTAATTATAGCGGCACTGGGGGTGTCGGTGGCAGCCCAGATGATGGTGCGCAAATTTATTCTGTGTCGGTGATTTTGAATATTTTTGAAGGAGCAACAAATTGCGTGCCTGATTGTTTTTCAAACGTGGCCTTCACGGTCAAAAACAACACTTTCCAGAATCAATGGTTTTACCAAGCTCAAGCACCTGGTGCGGGGCAAGCGGTCGGCGGTGTTCTGATGTTGCCTGCGGGCGGCAGTGGTTATTCCGTGGCGTCCTGGCCTTGTAAGTCGAATAACGCGACACTTTACACTTCTCAAACGGCACCAGGTTCGACTGGGGGCGGTGCGGATGGGCTTGGAACTGGAATTTCACCTGATGATGGCGTCCCGGTCAGCGGAGCAGTTCCGTCGTATGGTGCTGGTGTCGGAAGTGGTGGCGGCGGTGTGTCACCTGGGGCGGGTGGATCGCCACCGACGACGTCCTATTCGCCGCCTTCGCCTCTGAATTATAATGCGACCAATGCCAATAACATCAGTTCAAATTCGCCTATTTATTTCGATAGCAGTGCGGGAATAATGGGAGTAGTTGAGCAGGGTTTTTCGGCTTTGGACGCATTGGGGCAGCAAGGGATTACCATGGCGCATAACGATTCGACTGCGCTTGCTGGGCGGCTTGCTGGTGCTGGCGGGTCAACAAATGGTAATTCTGCCGGGGTCTCGAACGTTTGGGTGCAAAACTTTGGAGCGGTGACAAATGCCCTTAACAGCGGCTTGTCGCAACTTGGCAGTCAGATAACAAACGGATTAAACGGTTTAACAAATCTCTTGACGTATGGTCAATTAACAAACGGACTGGCGGCGATGGGCGAAACCAACGGACTGACATTTGGCCAGTTCACGAATGGGCTTGCGTTGATGGGAGACACAAATTCGCAATTCACCAACGGATTGACCTATGCACAGCTGACTAATTGTGCACCTGGTGACGACCTGACAAATTCGTTTCTCGGCGAATTGTTTGCTTCAACCAATGGTGCTACGGCATTGGGTGGCGTCGCATTACCTGGGGGTGTGCTTGGCTTTGGACATGATTCGTCCGTCTTGGATGATGCGGCTGGTGGCGGCGGGGTGTCACCTGTAATACAGGTTGGCGGGTCGGGTGGAAAGATTTCGTTTATGTTCGGTTCCGTCGCTGGAATGCCGTCTTTTCCTGGTGCGCGTGGTTTTATGAAATGGATAGTTATTGTCACGTTGTTCATGCTCGTCTGGCGCAGTTTCATGGGCAACATTCGGCGGATGTTTTTCGTGACGGCCAATTCTGTTGATCTTGGCTTATTGAACACCGTTGCGGCGGGTGCCGGTGCGGCGTTGGTGGCTTGTTCTGCGATCATGGCGACTATCGTTGCTTTCATAGCTTTGGTTTTGCCTTCGGTTACTGGCTTCGCTGATCAGGTTGTTGCGAGCGGTGGCACGTCGCCAATGGCGGCTATGGCGGCAACTTGGGCGTGGCAATTCTTGACTGAATATGCTCCCATTCCTTACATCGTTTCGTCGGTGGTGGCTTGGATTGGTTTCCAGTTGTTTTCAGACTCGGCGGCGGTCGTCGCGCTGGGTGTGATCAAATTTCTCTCTGTCGGATGATGAAAAAGTCACTTATTATTCTTTGTTGTGTTTTTTGTCTGCCAGTTATTGCTGGCACACGGAATTTTTTGCAGGTGGTCAATGCCTCTTCAATGAGTGTTCGAATAGATTGGCATGGCGGAGCAAATACATTTGTTCCTGCGGGAAGCAGTGTTGTCTTTCAAAATATGTCCACAAATGATTGGCCTGAATCGTTTGATTGGCCTCTGTCTATTCATGTTCCGGGGTTATTTGTCGGCGCGCCGTTTAGTTATTTCCCGGTCACAAGTGAAATGGTCGGAATCTCCGAGGATGCTCAAAGCGGTTCACTTGCGTCTGTTCAAGTGCAGATGGCAAACATGGATGATCCCATTCCTTCGGTTCTGATGCTTGACTCTTCTGTGATGGTAGAATTGTCGTCTGATTTTCTCACTGGGCTGGTTGCTGGCTCCGGGCTGGCCGCCGTGCTGTTTGGATTCCGCTACACGAAAAAGGCTCTTGGCTGGGTGGATGGGGGCGGGGAATGACTCCTATTGGCTGCCTGATGCCTTTGCGACTTCGTCGTCATTATTTCGCCTGGCTTCGCTTAAAGCGGATGCGGGCGGTCCCGAGCCGGGCGCCGTGGCGGATGGCTCCTCGATTCTTTTGGCTGTGCGCGCTCGTTCTTCTCCGGCGTGTCCGTCATGATGTTTTCTTGCGTTGGTGTCGAATTAGTGATTTGCACAAAAGCTTGGCGTTTCGGCGATGAGCATCTTCTACATCACGGGCAAGCCGCGTGGCGGCAAGTCTTATTTGGCCGTTGAAGCAATTTACAAGGAACTTTGCGACCCGGACTCAAAGCGTTTCATCGTCACGAATATCGTTTTGAAATTTGAAGAGATTGCTGCGTGGATGGTGAAGGATGGTATCAAGCATGATGTGAACTTGCAGCAACGGGTTCGGGTATTGACCGACCAAGAAACCGGAGAGTTTTGGTGCTACGAGCCGGGCTGGGAATTTAAGAACCGGAAAAAAATCGTTATCAATCGGCGCGGGACAGAAATGGAAGTTCCTGACTTCACCTATGCTGACGGCTCGGTTCGGGGTGACACGTCCAAAGACAATCCCGGCACGTTTTACGTCATTGACGAAGTGCATATTTTCTTCCCGTCGCGTGCTTGGCAGCGAACGGGTGAAGACTGCACCTATTTCCTTTCGCAACACGGAAAGATGAAATGCGACGTGTGCATGGTGACTCAACACGTTGATCAATGCGACAAGGCACTGCGGCGGCTGGCTCAAGAATACATGACGGTGCGCAACCTGTCTC
>PLNY01000015.1 GCA_003141915.1 Anaerolineae bacterium
CTTCGATATCCTCATCTGCGAGTCATTGTGACATGTCGTTCGGAGTTCTTCGGTCAACGTTTTGGAAACTTAAATTCCAGCAGTTTTGTGAATCGAATGATCGTCGAGAAGGAAATTCACGCCAATATGGGAGCGGAACACAAGGCGCGAATGGTTCACGGATATTTTGAATTCTTTAAGCTCCGAAGCGCTTGGATTTCTGACAATGCAGAAAAACAGCTTTCAAATGACCCACTTTTACTTCGTCTGTTTTGTGAGGCTTATGGTGACCCCAAAGCACGCACAGTGATTCGCATTCCTCCGGTTCGGTCCATTTGCAAAGAGGCTCTTTTTCGGACGTATCTGAATAGGAAGCTCACAGCCGTTACTGAAAGNNGCAGGCAGAAAAACAGGCTTTATTGTGGGCGATAGGCACCATTATCAGAAGTTGCTAAGAAAAGTTGTGGAATGGATGCTTGCGCACCACCAGTTCGCCAACGTTCCTGCCAGCGTTTTCGAACCCACCGAACTTGGTGCTCTGACCGAGTTGATTGACGAAGATGTTTTTCTGCGAAAGGACTTATCAACACCCGCTGTTACGCTTAATGACGACACAGAAGTGGTCAGTTTCACCTTCGATGAACTTCGTGACTTTCTCCTATCCGACTACATGTTGAACGTCGTTCTCAAACAGAGTGAGCATGCTTTTGAAGAAACCGTCGAGCAGCTTACTAAGCCTTCTAGTTCGGTGGCGGAGGGGGTAAGTCAATACCTGTTCTTTGCATGTAGACACACCAGTCAGGACGCGCCTCATAAGGTCATACAAAAACAAGATTGGCATGATCGCATTTTCGTTCCCTGCATATTTGACATGGAACAGGACAATATCGCCAATGCTGATCACGAGAAGTTGAAAGTAATATGTTTAAGCGAGGAACATCGCGCGAAAGTGGTCGTTAGAGCCCTCTTGGTAAGATATGACATTAAAATATATCCTAAGACCAACATTAAATTACTATTCGAGATATTTGACGCGATGACAGATGAGCAGTTCACTCGTCTCGTCGTTCATATTTTTGCATGCTCTCGTTACTCTTACGAGGCGCCTTATTATCCGATTTCCAAGCTGGCGGACGATTTGCGGCGCCTACTNNATGAACGGTTCCCGGCACGCGAGCTTTATTCCGAGTTCGCTGCTGTGTATTCAGAGTTGGCCAACAATTTGGCAGCTATGCATGTAGAACGGCAACGTAAAGGCTTCAGAGGCGGAGCAATTCAAGGATTTTTAATCAAGCGAGATGGTGGCACGATATTTCCCATAAAAAGGCGCAGTGACACCACTTTGCGTAAAACTGGAATGGGAATGGTTGTTTGTTATACCCGTCGGCCCCTGTTCGCGCAGTGCATAAAAAAGGCTGGAGTAAACCACGACTCATACGCCGAAGAAATTATTCAGCGAACATATGAGTGGTATATAGATTCTGCGATAGACTTAAAGACCGAGTTCGCCAAGTACTATCAACCCGAGTATCGCAATATAAAAACTTTCCTATATATTAAACGTGGCTGCACATTTGAGGATGTTAAAGCTCTCACAAAAGATTTGGAGTCATCCAGGTTCGTTGGATTGATTCAACAATCCTTGGGTTGGGATGGTCGAATCCAAAGTTTTTTCAATATGGACAACGCTGACCAAATCGCCGCTGAAATTCTTGGCGCCAAATGGGAGGATGCTGCATGAAATTCAGATGGGACTTCGTTACAAATAGTTCGTCGACTTCATTTTTGGTTATTTGCAAAGACAGGCCGAGGCGTAAGGATTTTATGGCTGCAATGGGCGTCAAAGAGGGGTCACCCCTTTCCGGCATCTTCGGTGAATTGTATGAAGCAATTCTGGACAATATCCACCCACTTGCAGAAGCCGAGAAATTAGGGCGGTGGCGAAATGCTAGCTCGGCATATGATTTCGTGCGGAAGGAGTTCTCGGAAAGAACTGCGAAACGCGTTGCTTCTGCAACAAAAGCAGGGAAGAGCGTATGGGTTGGAAGTTTGTCGAGCGATAATGGCGGCGCGGAGGGTTTTTTCTGCTGCGAAAGCTTCGAAGCGGATTACCGGGATTTATACATTAATGGTTTACCATGCGCGTGGTAGAACCAACGGTGGTTCTCAGGCACCACCCTGAGCAGCACTATTCAACAATCTTCAATTGCCGGACAGGCTTTTTCGTGCGAATTGAGGACAGCGGATATTGTGAACCTAAATGGGCCAAACTTGGGCCAGAGCTAATTGATATTTCAATCACAAATTGGTGTGATCGGGGATGTGCAATCTGCTACCGACGTTCGAATACACACGGACGCCACATGTCGTTGCTTGCTTACCGGAGCATTCTAAGCCAAGCCGCTAAAATTGGTGTCATGCAGGTTGCCTTGGGAGGAGGCAATCCCAATCAACACCCTTCTTTTCTAAAAATCTTGCAAGTTACGCGGGAAGATTACGGCGTTGTTCCAACATACACCACAAACGGTCGTGGTTTGACCCGGCAGATCGTTGAGGCGTCGCTGAAATATTGTGGAGCAGTGGCAGTGACAGCTCATACACCGTACAACGAAATGGCGTCAGCAGTCCGACGGCTAGTTGCGGCGGGCGTTCGGACGAACGTACATTTTGTTCTGGACGAGCACAGTGTAAACACTGCCATAAAATGGCTGAAAGCACCACCCAAGTTGCTTGACGGCATCAATGCCTTGGTGTTCTTAAATTACAAGCCGGTCGGGCGGATGCGCAATGCCAGAGGTCTATTGCGTCACAGCCCTCGTCTGCAAGAGTTTTTCCAATTCGCCTGTAGCTCTAATCACCGATTCCGCATCGGTTTTGATAGTTGCCTTGTCTCTGGATTAACGACCTTTTCACGCGTAAATCCGGTATGGTTTGATGCTTGTGAGGCGGCTCGTTTCTCCATGTGTATTTCTGAAGATTCATTGGCATTTCCGTGTTCGTTTATGAAGTCGACTTTGGAAGGGTTTCGAGTTGAAAAAGGAAACCTTCAGAAAATATGGCATAAAAGTCTACTTTTCCAGAAAACTCGTCGGCTGCTCTTTGATTCAACATGTAAGGGGTGCCCGCATTCTTTGGTTTGCATGGGCGGTTGCCCACTCTTTGAGGAAATAAATCTATGCAGTGTACAACGTTCGCACGGCCTGTCGTCATTGGCCGACCGAGCGGGCCAGTGAGAATTCAGATTTTAGCGAAAGCTGAAAAATTCACATGATTTTGTCTGCGTGCGGCTCTAATCTAAAACCATCATGATCACCGAAGAAGATTTCCTCGATTTCAAGTGCCCTTATTGTGGCGAACCGGTTTCATTTCCCGAAAGTGCGATTGGCTCCGCCCAGGACTGTCCCAACTGCATGGCCAACCTCATTGTGCCGGAGGCCGGCGGCGAAATAGGCGAAACGATTCCC
>PLNY01000284.1 GCA_003141915.1 Anaerolineae bacterium
TTTTCCCTCCCGAAAGCACGCGCCAATCCCTCAGGCAATCCTTGTCGTGCCAGAGCTTGGCTTCGTAAGCCTGTTGTCCTTTTTTATTCTCGTGCAAGCAACCACAAATCGCGCACGAGAAAACTTTGAAAGTCTCGGATCTGTTCGCGCAATCGTTTGTTGGTCAGCATTTCGGGGCGCGGATCAACGTAATGATGGGATGTGGCGCGGGTGTCTCGCCTGACCCGAACCGCGCCAACCATGTGGGGGTTGCATTTTTCCACCAAACCTGTATTTATTCCGTATGGCTCTGAAGGCGATTGACTTTTTCTGCGGTGCTGGCGGAATGAGCTATGGCCTCGCCCGTTCCGGCGTCAAAATCCTTGCGGGAATTGATTGCGATCCCGCCTGCAAGGCAACCTACGAGCACAACAACAAGCCCGCTTGTTTTCTGGAGCGGGACATCGCGACGCTGCACCCGATTGAATTGGCTACCGAACTCGGAGTCGAACGAAATGACGATGATCTGATTCTGGTCGGGTGCAGTCCATGCCAATTCTGGAGTAAAATCAACACGGATAAAACCAAAAGCCAAAAGAGCGCCTTTCTGCTCCGCGAATTCGAGCGTTTTGTTGATTGGTTCAATCCGGGTTTTGTGGTGATTGAGAATGTGCCGGGGCTGTTGACCAAAAAGAAGCAAACCATCCTTCCCCAATTTAAGAACTTCCTTGAGTCAAACGGTTATGCGTATGCACATGCTGTGATCAATGCGAACCGTTACGGTGTGCCACAGAAACGAAAACGCTACTTGCTCATCGCCACGCGCCTGCTTGAAAAAATCGAACTGCCGAAGGGGCGGAAAAATCCGCGACTGATTGTTCGGAACTTTTTGGGCGTTAAAAATGGTTTCCGACGCATCAGTGCCGGGCACAAAGACAAAACGCAATTCCTGCATACTGCCGCCAAACTATCCGCCGATAACCTGCGGCGGATGCGAACCACTCCTAAAAACGGCGGGACACGCGCCAGTTGGAAAGACGACCCCGATTTGCAGATTGAAGCCTACGAAGGCAAAGATGAAATCTTTCGGGACGTTTACGCCCGGATGTATTGGGATAAACCCGCACCGACCATCACGACTCGTTTCAATAGTTTTTCCAACGGACGATTTGGGCATCCAACACAGAATCGAGCGATTTCACTCCGTGAGGGAGCAACTTTGCAAACTTTTCCGAAAAGATATGTTTTTAAGGCGACAAACGAGTTTACAATCGCACGTCAAATCGGCAATGCTGTGCCCCCAGCATTGGCCAAACGATTGGGCTGTCACCTTAAAAAAATCCGGACGCAAAATGCCTGCTGACAAAAAACCTGCCCCTGAAAAGGTTCTCTTTCGGTTGCATCCTCGCGTTTTCGCGTCGCTGGGCATGGGCTTGGTAACGAATGACATCGTGGCGTTGATTGAGCTAGTAAAGAATTCTTACGATGCATTTGCCTCTCGCGTTGATGTTCGATTCCAAACAGATGCCGTTGGCAAAGTATCCTCCATCGAAATTCAAGATGATGGTGAAGGAATGACCGACGACCTGATTCGTGACGTTTGGTGCGAAGTGGCTACACCATACCGCACGATCGAGCCTATTCGGAAGCATGGACGAGAACGCCGCCGTGTTTCTGGCGAGAAGGGTTTGGGGCGTTTATCCGCAGCGCGGCTAGGAAACTGGCTTGAAATGTTGACCCAAGCCGAAGGCGAGTCGTGTTGGCAAGTGCTGGTGGATTGGACGGGTTTAGCAGAGTCAAAATCACTGGAGACGTGCTTTGTCGAAATGACGAAGTACTCAGAGGCATCACCGTTTCAGAAATCAGGTACACTGTTGAAAATTGCGGAGATCAACGGGAGGTGGGAAGAAAAGGATTTCCAACAACTTGAGAAGAATTTGTCTCGCTTGGTGTCGCCTTTCGCGAATTTGAAGGACTTTTCCATCACGCTTACTACGCCACAAGAAGGAACTGCAAACTCTCGTACGGTGGAGATTGAAACTCCGGCGTATCTTGATCGGCCTCCCTACCGTATTTCCGGCTCTGTGGACGGCAATGGGAAAGCCACGCTCGAATACATATATTCGTTACCGCCGGCAAAACGGCAACTGAAACAAACAAGGCAGCTTGAAAGTACAAACCTGCGCGAGCAGATCGCAAGGAACAAGGAAGCTGGAAAAAAGGAATTAGCGACAACGATTTGTGGGCCGTTTGAGTTTGAAATTCGTGCCTGGGATATTGGTCCTGATGCAATTGAAAATTACGCTGGGCGATTGAACCTTGATCGGTCGTCCAAACGCATCAGGAATGATATCACGACACACTCGGGGGTTTCATTGTACCGTGACCATATTCTCGTCCTTCCCAAGTCTGACAAACTTCGCGACTGGGTTGGTCTTGATATTCGCCGTATCAGCCGCGTGGGGCATCGGCTCGCGACCAATCAAATTATTGGATATGTCTTGGTCGGGAAGAAGGAGAATCCGCTGATCGAAGATACAAGTGACCGGGAGCGGTTAGTGGAAAATGAAGCGGCGGTTGAATTTCAAGAACTCGTTAAGGAAATGGTCGGGGTTCTTGAAGACGAACGGGCAAAAGATCGGTTCACTGCTGACCATAAAGAACCACCGTTCAAAGATCTATTCGCCGAACTTAGAGCACCTGAAGCGATTGAAGCGATTCAAAAGGGCATCGAAAGAGGTGATCCGCCATCGAAATTGCTGCCGTTGGTTCGAAAGCATAGTGAACAACTGCAAAAGACTACCGAGCAACTGGAACAGCGAGTGATTTATTACAGCAGGCTTGCAAGCCTCGGCATGATGGCAGGCGTCATAGTTCACGAAGTTCGCAACCACACTTCGTCAATCAATCTGCTCATCCAAAGCGCGAAAAACTTTCTTTCAAATTCATCTGACCACACAGCGTTGGAAAGACTTGAGGCAGATTTGACGCTCGCGGACGGTGCGCTTGGTGCATTGGCCCGCATTGCTGATCACTTTGCCCCGCTTGCCAGCCGCGCAACGAAGGGTCACAAGGCCGAGGCGCTACTTGAACAAACTGTGGCCGATGTTATGGAAAATCGGAAGCAATTCGTCGAGAAATACGGAATCGAGTTCAATCATTTGACTACGAATACCCGCGTTGCCGTCAATCCCGGCGAATTGTTCACCGTTATTTTTAACGTCGTTGATAATGCCATTTATTGGCTCGCTAATTCCAAAAACGAAAAGCGTGAGATTAAGTTCAGGACGACTAGATTCTCCAATAACAAAAGAATTAAGCTGGAGATTCACGATTCCGGGCCGGGGATCGAAGATGGATACGAGGAGAAAATATTCTGGCCGGGTATCACGAGAAAACGAGAAGGCATCGGTATGGGCTTGACCGTAGCATCAGAAATTGTTTCGCAGTACGAGGGAAGAATGCAGTTAATACAACCGGGTAATTTGGGCGGAGCTAGCTTTGCTTTCGATTTGCCTATTTGTCCTGAAAGCAAATGAGCGCTCCCTCTTTTATTCTCATCGTTGAAGACAACGAGGCGCACGCTGAATCGCTCAAACGAACCATAGAACGGAGTATTCCCGGCGTAGCCGTGGCGGTGCGCAAACGGGATTTTGCGAAAGCATTAGACGACTTGTATCAATGTCGGCCTGACGTATTCATTGTCGATCTCTACGAAGATGCTTATGTGGCCGATCCCATCCAAGGTCCAAAATTATGTCAGCAAATTTGGAACAAGCGATTTCGTCCTTTGATTGTCCATTCTGCATTTGATGCTGATCCGCACATTGACGCCCCGCTCGCACTGCATCCGTTTTACAAATTCATTTCGAAAGCCCCTGTGAACTGCGTGGAACAAGTCGCAGCGCAGGTAAAAGAATTTCTCTCGTATGCGGACGCCATTCGGCAAGTGGAAGACGAGGTTCACGCGGTTCTGCAAACCGTCATTCAAGATACAGCGGGAACAATTTGGAAAATTCCGGGCCAAAAAACTCCTTCTCAAACATTGATGCGAAGCGCACGTCGGCGGGTTGGAGCGATGATGGATCTAAAACAATTGGTTTCAGGTGAGTCCGTCCTTTGCTGGGAGCAGTACATTGTACCACCGCTGGAGGCGGATTTACTGATGGGCGATATTTTGAAGCTCGACCACGTCGCGCCAACAGACGCATCCGCTTATCGGGTCGTGCTCACGCCATCCTGTGATTTGGTGCGCCATAACGGGAAGGCAAAGGTAGCAACGATTCTGGTTGGCAGTTGTGTTGACGCGAAGGATTTTTTTAGCGGAGCTCAGTTACGGAAGACAGATAGTGCGGCAGATTTGAAAAAGCAGTTGGAGAGAATCCTCACACAGCCGCAGATAAATGGCTATTGTCCACTGCCAGCCTATCCGGGTCTGTGGCCTGACATGGCGATTAAACTGCGTGACACAGAGTTTGTGAAGTTTGATGAAGTATTCGGTGCAGCAGAAAACCGGAAATTTAATCGGGTAGCGTCAATTGATAGTCCTTTTAGGGAGCAGATTGCTTGGGCGAATATGCAAATTGCATCCCGACCGGCGTTGCCTGATCGAGAGATCGGACTTTGGGTTGAAAGCATCCTCAAGGCTGTCGGGGTGCAATAGCCGCATCACCAAGCCGATGGGTGACATTTACTCAAAAGCGAAGCGGTCGGAGGTGATGTCGCAGATTCGCGGACGCGGGAACAAGGACACGGAATTGGCGCTGGCGAAATTATTGCGGCGGCATGGCATCACCGGCTGGCGGCGCAATCAGCAAGTTTTTGGCAAACCGGATTTCATATTTCGGAAGGCTCGACTGGCTGTTTTCGTAGATGGCTGTTTCTGGCATGGCTGTCCCAAGCACGCTACGAAGCCAAAGAACAACCGGGCGTTCTGGCGGCGCAAACTGGCGGGGAATAAAACCCGTGACCGGGCCGTGGACCGCGTCTTGCGGCGGGAGGGCTGGCGGGTGGTGCGGATTTGGGAACACGAGCTTGCGAAGAAAACCGAACTGCGATTGTTAAGGCGACTCCGCCGTTCGTTGAAGAAATGATTTGATCAGGCATCCACCACGATCATCAAGCTTTCCTGAGGGTCGTTCGGCGCAGTTCGCTTCGCTCGGATGGATTTTCTCCTTTCGGTATTTTGCTCATCGTAACGCAGCCATTTTTCAACCGGCCAGTCCTCGACCATTTCGATTCGATCCGCCGCCCACTGGCAGTATTCGGCGCTTGAATCGCAGCCCTTCCATTGCCGTTTCAACTGCTCCGCCACCACCGCCGTCGTGCCGGAACCAAGGAAAGGATCAGTACACCATCATTTCATCGGCTTGTC
>PLNY01000468.1 GCA_003141915.1 Anaerolineae bacterium
AACCTGCGGTTTGGCGGACTCGTCGTCCTCGGTGTTGATGCCTACATTGCCAAGATGAGATACAGTGAAAAGCACGCCTTGCCCGCAATAGGACGGATCGGTCAATATTTCCTGATAGCCCGTCATGCTGGTGTTGAATACCAACTCAAAGACTACGTCAGCTTCCGCACCAAAGGCCTGGCCTTCGATGACGGTTCCATCTTGTAGAACAAGCGTCGCGATCTTCATGAATTCACGGCCGCCTTGAGCTACGGACAGCGCGCCAACGTAAGGTTGTTCTCATAGACTTTGGTCCGAGCAACCTCCTGCTGTTCCATATTATATGCAACGAGCTGGTATTGAATCCATGCCTGGTTGTAATCCTGATAATGCATGATCACTTCCGTTGAAATGTCATATGTGAAGGTTCCAAGTCCGTCATTGTGCATACTCACTGCCTTATTCCATACGGTAGGGACATTCCCATTTAAACTCTGCAGACGGGTGAAAAGCAGCATCGAAGTGATGTTATAGGCGCTTGAGGCTTGGGCAGTAATAGTGACGGAATTTGTATCACATGTATCGCCCCAATTCATTTGGGTAGCTGAAATCGCTACGCTTGCGAAGGCCGAGCCCTGCGGCGTAGATGGAGTTTGAGTAGATGCCGCTTGGACGGTTGTTGTCAAGGGAGGCATCGTTTCATTAGGAGTGGAAGCCGTGGAAGTAAAAGCTGGAGAGCTTGTCAAAATCGGCGTAGATCGAATCGGCGTAATCAAGGTTGTCGGGGTGGATGTGAAAGGAGGCGTTTCCGTAGGCAGTATGACCGGGGCCGAATGCGTTTCGGTAGGCAGCGATGCCGGAGCCGAGACGGTAGGCGCCGCGGCAGGAAGCAATGACGTAGTGGAACATGCTACAACAAGCAAAGCGAGAATAGAAAGGATTAGATGAATCTTTTTCACAGAGCGCCTCCTCAATTTATAAAAAGCTGGTTATAGGCTTATTGTATTATTAAAGACGATTTTTGGGTTTAAATGTTAATGGTTTCCAAACTCGCAGACGCACTGCTTTAGACGCAATTCACGGATCCCGGTGATCATCAATACAGCGATGCAGGCAGAACGCACAGACCATTTGGATGCAGCTTGAGAAGGAATTAAGTCCGGCACTCGACAGCCAATACGAAACCTCTCATCAGCGCGCAGGCTTACCAGATATTCAATTATCGAACGAGCTATCCAATCTTAGCAAAAAGAATCACAAAAGGAGTTCTTGTTTCAAGGCATTCAAAAGAATCTAAAGAACACTCTGAATACTTTAAGATTGAATCGGCTTTAATAACCTTGTCATTCAGCCTATTACGTTATATAGTAAGGGCACTTAGAATCGAATCAAGAAAGGAAGTAATCAAAATCATGAACACACCTGCTTCACTTGTTATCAGGACCCAAGATAAATATCGAAGCTTAACCACCAAACGCGCTTATAAGAAAGGGGATGTCATTTGCCCGATCCCTACTGCGACAGTTTACGATAAACCGAATCGATTTACGGTTCAAATTGGACGCGACCGCCATGTGGAGGTCAAGGAGTTGGCATCCATGAATCATTCGTGCAATCCGAATACGTTTTTGGATACAACTCGAATGCTGGTGTTCGCCGCACGTGACGTCGCGGTTGGCGAAGAACTTACTTTCTTCTATCCATCCACGGAATGGGAAATGAGTTCACCATTTATCTGCCTCTGCGGCGCAACAAATTGCATTCATGTTGTGGCGGGCGCGCGCTTTCTTCCGCTCTCCACACTTGAACAACATTTTCTTAATCGCCATATCCGCGAGTTAATGATCGAACTGCTAAACAATACCGAACTTCATCTCGTCAACATCGAGCGAGATCGAATTCACGAAGAAATATCACAGCGCAATCCATCCGCCGCGTAATCCGGCGCGCACTGCTTCGGTTCGATTCGTCACATTTAATTTTGTGTAAATGGACGATACATGGAATTTGACAGTGTGTTCGCTGATTCCGAGCGCAATGGCAATCTGCTTGTTTGCCAATCCCTTGGAAAGCAAATTCAACACTTCCGTTTCGCGATCCGTCAACGGACTGCTCGCGAGTGTTTCTTCTTCAGTCGCGAATAACAATGACCGTTCGCCAACGATCAGTCCCTGTGATAAAGCATGGATTGCGGCAAGCAATTCATCAGCCGATGCGTCCAGTGGAAGGATGCCCCAGATTGATTGCGAGCGCGTCATCTCCCGGACGTTGAGCGGATCATCGCTCAGGATGAGAATCGAAGCTGACGGAGATGCGGCCATCTCATCGTCCAGAAAAAAAGCGGATGAAGCCGACGTGATGATTACGTCGGCTTCATTAATTTCATCTATCAAATTACGCCATCCATCAGCTTCACCAATGATTTTGATTTCGTCATCGGACGATAACAGAGCGCGCAATCCTGCACGCAAAGCCGGGGATGGAGCAACGATGAAAACGCTGATCAATTACTTCCTCTCGCCCACCGTCACCTGGAGGGTTTCAGGCTTGCCGCCGCGCAAGATTTCCGCTGCAATGGACTTTCCAACGATATCGCCATTGAGCGCAGCAAAGAGATCGTCGGGGTCACCCACAGCCTGTCCGCTTATGGCAACAATGATATCGCCGACAAGCAAACCACTTTTTTCAGATGGGCCTTTCTCTTCGAGCCACAACACAAGCAAGCCATGTTCCTGTTCGCGTTTTAGCGCTTTGCGCGCCGACTCCGAAATATCAACTGCTTGCGTACGCACACCGAGGTAGCCGCGCTTTACAGTTCCATGTTTGGCAAGCGCATCGGCAATCCGCCACGTGAATTTAACAGGGATGGTCAATGCCATTCCTCGCGCTAGGCCGGATGTATTTAATCCCAGAACCTCGCCACTGGTATTGACCAGCGGTCCGCCTGAAAAGCCGGGATAGGAAGTGGTCTCAGTTTGGATGTATTCTTCCAGCAATCCACCACGGCCCATGCGCGCTGGACCGCCAATTGCAGTAATGATTCCCCACGAAGCTTGCACACCTTCATTGCTTGGACGACCGAGTGCAAGAACAAGCTGGCCTACCTTTGACGCGGTTTCTGAAACTTTAGCAGGCGTTAATGCTTTTTCTGAAAGGCGCAGAAGCGCAAGGTCGGAGTTGGGATCGCGACCGGCAATCGTCACAGCAAAAGATTTTTTGTCGGCAGTCGCGATACGCAAATTATCATCACGCGTGATTACATGATCGGCAGTCAACACCAGATCAGCGGCATAAGCAATTCCGCTGGCTGGATAGCGATGGCGAGCATCTACCAGTACCGTTCCCGCGCCGCCGCGTTCAACCGCCGCGGCAAGATCGTTTGAAAAATTATCTAAAGTTGTCATTCGTTCTCCTTTTGCATCTTATCATGAATTGAAATGCAATCAGAGTCTAACGCAACTATCTTTGATGAACATCAGATATTCGAACAGAAAATGACCCGCCTATATGGCTAGGTCATTTAGCATTCAATTCCTTGTATGCTCCAACCCAGGGTTTCCCCAATCTATGGTTTTCGCTGACTTGCACTTTTGCCAGCTTCTGTGCAACCTGTGCGGAAAGCGTTGCCACGGACGCCCAATCTTCCGATAAAACAGAAGCCCGCATCTTCTCCGCAATTTGCCCGGCCCAAGCCCACTCCATGCGGAACTTATCAGCTTTGACCCAATAATCCCGCTTCTCCCATGCGGTTACACTGACGTCAATGCCATCGGCGATGATTTGCAAAGCTATCGCGATAAACGCCGCAAGGTCGCGGGTTTGATCCGTTACATCTTTTTGTCGCGCCAATTCCCGCACCGAGAGAATGATGGCTTTGCTGAATTGCGTGCGTTGTTTTCCTGTGGAATCAGGATTAATAACTCGTGACATGGAGCGGGATTATACCAAAAGATAGCCGCGCCTCGATCAATTTGGTTAAGGTCACAGAGTTTCAAGCGTCAATGCTTTATTGTAGGCAAAATAAAAAATGTCCTACCGTATTGGTAGGACATTTTTTATTGGGTCAATATTCAAATTTGCAGAGTCATGCATTCATGCAATTAGCGGCGAATATTTGCAGAAGTGGGCAGAAAGCACATTATTCAAGTGGTCGTTTGAAGATGTATTCACGTACAGTATCGTAGCTGTATACTGCCGCTGAAGATGATACTAGTTCCCATCCTTCGCTTCCAAGCTCATTCATGAAATCGATCCTCTTCTTCTTGACTGACTGCCCTTGCCACCATAATTGAGTGACTGTGTTAAAAATGGTTTGTTTACCAACGTTTTCTCTTAATTCGCCATACTCCCATTTTTGCATAAATTCACCTCCACGCAAGTTATTATTGATAAACGTATTATATCGCCACTATGCTCTAACCGCGCCCAATGTACGGCACGTGCAACAGTGACGCCATTTTTCGTTTCGCTTCTTCCGATCTGGTGAGTAATCCGGAATATAAGCATAAAGTTAACATTCTGCCCTGTTTATTGACGCACCCCTCGCCCTGCTTTATAATTCCGCCGCGTTCCACAAGGTACGGCGGATTTTCCGCACACGGGGACGTGCTGGAATTGGCAGACAGGCATGACTTAGGATCATGTGCCGCAAGGCGTGAGGGTTCAAGTCCCTCC
>PLNY01000341.1 GCA_003141915.1 Anaerolineae bacterium
CCAAAGCGCTTCCGCCGTTGAAGAACAACGGTCCCGCCAGCGAAATCCAACACCCCGAGGTTTCTGAAGATACCGCCGAATCCCCAAACCCAATGAGCGACCGGATCATAAACCAGGGTCACCCAAATCAACGCGAAGATCAGGAAGCTCTTGAAGCGAACGCGTTCGACGAATGCCCCGGTAATCAAAGCCGGTGTGATAATGGCAAACATCATTTGGAAAAGCGCAAAGGCCGCATGTGGAATCGTCGGACCGTAGGCAGGATTCGGACGNNATTCAACCCGCCGATCAGCCCGCCGTGGTCGGCTCCAAAGACAAGGCTGTATCCATAAAGGATCCATTGAATGCTAATTAGTGCAATCATGACAAAACTCAAATTCAGGGTCGAAAGGATATTCTTCTTCCGCACCATTCCGCCATAAAAAAAGCCCAAGGCAGGCGTCATCATTAATACCAAAGCTGACGCGATCAGTACCCACGCAGTATCCCCAGCATTGATTGTTCCCATAGTAGCTCCTCTTAATTTGTACAGGACTTTCGCTCGGCCTTGCTTTTCAGTCATGTCACCCTCCGAAGGACACACCTGCACTTGCNNATTCTTTTTGGACGGAATGATTATAGGGAGTACCGAATCGTCTGTATATTACCCAAACGGGTACAATGTGAGCCGAATGGGTACGGTGTAAACACAGCGCTGGGCGAGACGCGTTGGGTATTTAACCTGAGCCTTTAGAAAGTCCTAAGATGAACTGAGCGGGAGACTTATCTTCCCGTTGGGTGCGACGTACTCTCGAGGGTGTCCGCGAAGCAGACGGATGGAGCGGGCGGTCTCAATCCGCCGCCGGCTCATCTGAGACTTCCGAAGTTTCCAAAACTCCGGAAGTCTGCTCATCAACAACACCATACTGCACTTCCAGCTCGTGACGAAATTGCTGGGTATACAAGCGATAGTAATGTCCGCGCAGACAAAGCAATTCGGCGTGCGTGCCTTGCTCGGCAATCTTGCCGCCTTCGATCACGATGATTCGATCTGCGCGGCGGATGGTTGACAAGCGATGTGCAACCACGAATGAGGTCCTGCCTTTCATCAAAGCTTCCATGCCGCGTTGGATCAACGCTTCGGTCAATGTATCTACCGAGGAAGTCGCTTCATCCATAATGAACAGTTCAGGCTTGGCCAGCACCGCACGCGCCAGCGAAATCAACTGCTTTTGTCCAACCGAAAGCAAGTTGCCGCCTTCGCCAACGTTTTGCTCATAACTTCTTTCAAGCGTAACAATGAAGTCATGTGCCCCCGCGATCTTTGCGGCAGCTTCCACCTCCTCATCGCTCGCATCGAGTCGTCCATAGCGGATATTCTCGCGCACCGTCCCGGAAAAGAGATGGGGCGTCTGCAAAACGATTCCGATGCGCGAATGGATCGATTCCATTGTATATTCGGTATAGTCGCGTCCATTGATTCGAATCACGCCGGAGTTCGGTTCGTAAAAGCGGCAGAGCAGATTCACTATCGTGGATTTGCCGCCGCCGGTCGGTCCGACCAGAGCGATGGTCTCGCCCGGATTCACTTTCAATGTGAAGTCGGTCAACACCGGATTGCGATTTTCATAATAGAAATCCACGTGATCGAATTCGATCTCGCCCAGGATTGTTTTGGCGGGAACCGCATCGGGTCTATCGTGGACTTCGGGCGGCGTGTCAATCAATTTGAAGATTCTCTCCGCCGACGCGATGGAGTGTTGCATCTCAGCATAGACGCGCGCTAAATCCTGCACCGGCCACATCATGAACGTGAGATACGAGACGAAAGCATTGATGCCGCCAATTGTCATCGCACCAACCATGATCTGATCGCCGCTATACCAAACGATCACACCCAACGCCACCGCCGCGATGATCTGCACGGTGGGGAGGAAGAGCGCTGAAAGCCACGCCGCGCGATACGAGGCGCGATACATCGTATCGGTCAGCACTTGAAATTCTTTCAGATTTTCGTCTTCGCGTTGTAAGGCTTTGACCACACGCACACCTTGAATATTCTCATTGTAGGCGCCAGTGATTTTCGAGTTCGCGCGGCGGCTGTTGCGGAATTCCACCAAAATCCTTTTGCGAAACTGAATCGCGATCACCATCATGATTGGGATGATGACCGAGACGATGAGAGCCAACTTCCAGTTGATAATCGCCATGAAGATCAACGACGTGGTGATGTTCATGAATGCCCAGGTGGTATCTACCACACCCCAGGTCATCAAGTCAGCCACCCGTCCGCTATCAGAGGTAACGCGCGCGATCAATCGTCCAACCGCGTTCTGCGAATAATACGAAAGCGACAGTTCCTGCAAATGATTGAACATCATCTTCCGCAAGTCATATTGAATCCGCTCGCCAAGCACGCCAGCCAGATAGACGAAGCTGAACACCGTCACAGCCTGACATAAAATCAGCGACCCGTAGATCATCGCAATGTGCATCACAGCTGCCGAATTACCCAGAGAAATTCCGGTATCAACTATCCCTTTATTCAAATAAGTGAAATAAGCATCGCCGCACGAGGTCAGCGCGATGGTTATGAAGAAGCCGACCACCCAATTCATGTGCGGCTTCATCAAGCCGAGGATGCGCTTGAACACCGGCGCGGTCAAGTTCGATGTGTACTCTTCTTCTTCGAGTTCGATCAATTCATCGTTCATAATTTATCTCCGGTAGGGGCACAGCGGCGCTGTGTCCCTACGAATCAATTCACACGTAAAATTTCATTTTCCAATTCTTCATCGATCCGCGTTTGGATGTCATAGATTTGCCGGTAGATGCCATCTTTGTGAGCCACCAATTCTTTGTGCGTACCCATTTGGATGACCTTGCCTTTATCCAAAACCAGAATCAGATCCGCATCCATCACCGACTGAATACGATGCGCAATGATGAATGTGGTTCGATCTTCCATCAATTCATAGAGCGCGGCGCGGATCTCAGCCTCGGTTTCGGTGTCCACCGATGAAGTCGAATCATCGAGGATCAGGATGCGCGGATTTTTTAACAGCGTTCGGGCAATTGTCACGCGTTGCTTCTGCCCGCCGCTCAACGTTACGCCTTTCTCGCCAACGAGTGTGTTATATCCATCGGGGAAGGTTAGAATGACATCATGGATCGCGGCGGCTTGCGCGGCGCGTTCAACTTCTTCGTTCGAGACACTTCGTCCGATACCATACATGATGTTCTCGCGAATCGAGCGGCTGAACAGGAATGGCTCTTGTTGCACGATACCGATCTGCCTGCGCAAATAATCGCGCGAATAATCTTTCAATTCAACGCCGTCCAGCAAAATATGTCCGTCCGTGTAATCATG
>PLNY01000047.1 GCA_003141915.1 Anaerolineae bacterium
GGCATCAGGTCGGGCGTGAATTGAATGCGTTGGAACGGCAAATCAAGCAGCTCGGCCAGGCTGCGGATAAGCAGTGTCTTGGCCAAGCCGGGCACGCCGATCATCAGCACATGGCCTTGCACGGCGAGCGCGACGAAGAGATCGCGGATGACCTCGTCCTGGCCGACGATGCGGCGGTCGAGCGCATCGGCAAGCTGGCGGTAGCGCGTCGGCACCTGGCGAAGCAATTCCACATCGGCGTCGGTGACGAGGTCGGGTTTGGGAGCAATCGTAGTGTTCATATTATTTTTCAACGGCTGGTTGGTTGGTGGCGAGGCTCACGCCGAACGGCGCGTCCAAAATTTTTCCGGTGGCGGGATCGGCAAGCTGCGCGTGCTCGGATTGCGCCATGTTGCCTTGCTTGCATTGTTCGCTCACGTCAGCTTCGGCGCGAGCGGCGATTTCGGCGAGCGGTGCCTTGGGCGTGGCGGCAAATTCCTTCACCCACGCCGGCAGAAAACGCGGCTGGTCCGGTTCGCCTTCCGCCTGCGTGGCGGAAAGAACAGTGCGACGCTCGTCGCGCAACAGCGGCAGAAAACCGCCGGCATTGCCCGTGCCGATGAAAACGAACTGCCGGCCGGGGATCGCGTCGAGCGCGGCCTTCAAATCCGGCGCGGTCAGGCGCGGGCCGGCGACTTGAAACGCGGGCACGCCGCCTTGCGCCTTGCTGCATTGGCCGAGCAGCACGAGCCAAATTTCATCGTGCGTGGAACCGGCGAAACCGCGCAGCTTTTGCAAAATCTGTTCGCGCGTGACTTTGCCGGAAAGGATTTCGACGTGGTCGGCGTCCCAGCCGCGCGCGACGAGATTGTTTTTGGTTTGCTCGGCAAGCGCCTCTATCGGTTCAGGCGCGTCGCTGGCAAGCAAGCCAACGACGATCAGCGCCGCCGGACCGGGCGAGGCGGGTGCCAGTGCGGCGAGATCGTTTGTCGGCGCGGCGGCAAGTTTGGGCGACCATTGCGTCACGCCAATTGTGGCGACGCCCAGCAATAGGGCGGCGGTTCCCACAGACAGGACGAACTTGAGCTTGGCCCAGACCATCGCCTTGAGCGCGCCGCGAATGATGACGTTGGTGGATTCCGTGGCGTGGCGGCCGGCGGCAGCAACGGCGAGAGCGTTCACGGAAGCGGGCGCGGCGCTGACGGAGTTGGCGGCGATGGCGCTGGAAATGAGCGCGGCGCTGAAGGTGATTCCACGACGCGCGAACGAGCCGCGCAGTTTTTCGAGCGCACGCTGGACGCGTTTTTGCGCCGTGCGCTCTTCGAGGCCGAGAGTGTAGGCAATTTCCTTCATGGATTTGTTTTCAAAAAAGCGGAGCACGAGCGCGTCGCGGTCGCGGTCGCGCAAGCGGGTCATGGCGTCTTCGAGGACGGGCGCAAGTTGGTTCCAGACGGTTTGAGTGTCGCTGGGTTGGGCGTCAATACTGGCTTCCATGAGGGCCTCCTGTTCGCGTTGTTGGCGGCGCGCTTCGCGGCGGCGGACATCGGCGCAAGCAAACAAAGTCGTGCGATAAAGCCAGCCGGACAACACGGTGTCGGGTGACAGCACCGCAGCCTTGCGCGCGAGGATGAGAAATACCGCCTGCGTGACGTCCTGCGCCAGATGCGCGTCGCGTAGCTGGCGCAGCGCCGCCGAATGCACCAGCCCGACGTGGCGTGAGACGATGGTGGCAAACGCCGCCTCGGATTGTTCGGCGGCATAAGCCTGGATCAAAGCCATGTCCTCACTGGTCATTTATTGTAAATGGCCGCCCGGGGTGGCGCCGGAGACAAAATTCTTCCCCAATTTGATTTTCCAATTTGGCTGCTAGGGAGATGACAACGGAAAGGCGGCGGGAGTTCAATCTTTTTGAGCAACAACAATCCCGTTTGGATTGACCCTGACGGCCACTTCAAAATTAAGCCGAAATCAGAGCTTCAAGAATCCACGCTGTAAAAAAGCGAAAACTGCGACTCCTGCTGATTGTAAATTGAGGGAGATTTAGAAGCGGCCATTCTTACTTTTAAGCCTTGAAAGCTTCAAATCCGCAAGAAGCCTTTTGTTTTAATACTTCCGAAGAAGTTGGAGCGGGTGAAGGGAATCGAACCCTCGTCTCGTTTCCAGACTTTGAATAACAGCATTTACAGTCAATAATGACAGGCATAATGCGCTTGACACCTTTGGACGTTAGCAGTAGGATTAGCAGCATTATGGCAAGCATACATCGTCGCCCTGATTCTCAATACTGGCACGCGGCTTATTTCGGGCCGGATGGCCGGCGGATTCTTCGCAGCACCAAACAGCAAGACCGCCAATCGGCTTTGGCCGTGGCAATGGAATTTGAGCGGGCATCTAAATTAGCAAGGCGCGGGGAACTGGTAGAAGCCCAAGCCCGCGAAGTCTTGAAAGACATAATGAAGCGGGCAGACATGGGCGAAACCTTGCAAACCGTTTCCATCAAATCCCATTTTGACACATGGCTTGCCAGCAAGAAAACCCGCAACGCAGACAGCACCGGGGAACGCTACGGCACGGCGGTAGCAGAGTTTTTGAAGTCGCTTGGCAATCGTGCCAGCAAAAACCTTACAAGCCTGACAGTGGCGGACGTGCAACGCTTTTTAGACCAGCGCACTGAAAAGGGTCTTGCGCCCAAAACCCTAAACGTGGACGTGAAGATCATACGCGGCGCATTAAACACAGCCAGACGGCAAGGGCTGATTCCCAACAATCCAGCCGAAGCCGTGGAACTGCCCGAAGCTAAAAGCATGGAACGCGGCACGTTCACGCCAGCGGAAGTGAAAATGCTAGTGGACACGGCGGACGGCGAATGGAAGCTGTTAATCTTGTTCGCCTATTTCACCGGCGCACGGCTTTCTGATTGTTGCCGGATGCAATGGGAAGACGTGGACTTGGCCGGTGAAACCCTGACTTACACGCAAGCCAAGACCGGCGCGAAAGTGACAACTCCGCTTCACCCTGACTTGCTAGTGCGGTTAAACAAGCTGGCAAGCACGGACAAGCCGGACGTTTTTATCATGCCACAACTCGCCAGCCAGCGCACAAGCGGACGGCGGGGACTGTCCGAAACTTTCAAGAAAATCATGCGTAAAGCTGGCGTGGATTCACAGACTGTTAAGGGTGCTGGCAATCAGATGTTTTCCCGCCGGTCATTCCACGCTTTGCGCCACAGTTTCACAAGTGCGCTGGCAAATGAAAACGTCTCGCAAGAATTGCGGATGAAGCTGACAGGACACACTACGGAAGGCGAACATCGTAAATATACACATCACGAAATGGACAATCTCCGCGCCGCCATTAAAAAGATTCCATCGCTTAACTAAAGCTAAAACAGTTGCCAGACAACTACACGCCAGACACCCCTTGCCAGCAATGGCAGAGGGTGTTTTGTTGTCTGTTTAAGACGGCACTAGCTTGTAAGTATCTGGCCTATCTAAACACCTTTAGATCATGGAATGATGCTTTAGTCTTCCATCCCGCACTGTGTAAGTATTCACCATAAGCCACTCCAAAGTTTGTTTTAGTCCTTGGCATAATTTCTGCTAATAGTCAAAATCTGTCAGAGGTGCTTTCAGTGGCTAATGCTGTCACCTTTCTAACCAACAATAACCAAACAAACAATAGATAGAAACAGGCATCAGCGTTGCCTATTAACTATTAACAATGCTAACATATATGGTAGATAACATAACAACAGCGCCAGTAGAAGCTGGCAACACCGGGCAAGTATTGCCGGAGTTCGGGAGAGTAAATGACGTTCAACGTCTCTTTGGCATCAAACGCGGGATTCTTTACAGATGGATAGGTGAAGGAAAAGTAAAGTCCGTGTGCATCCGTGAAGCTGGCAACGTGCAAGGTGTCCGGCTGATTCACCTTGCCAGTGTCCGTGATTACATAAACAAACAGTTTCAACAAGCAAACAACTAACAAAAAACAAGTAAGTATATGAATACAGAACAAACAAGTGAAAATATGGACGATTCAGATTATACAAAGATTCCGAAGTATTGGTTCCGCCGAAGGTTCCCAGACGTGTTTAAGAAGCATGGCGACGCAGTGGAACAAAAGACAACGAAAGACGGCGAATATATTGTGGCGGCGTTGAAAGAAGATTTCCTAGCGGAAACTATTGGATTTCTAGGCAACCCAAAAACACCAGCGGTATATGTTGGCCGTGAAGATCGGTTTTACCGGTATGAGCATGAGATCGGTATTTATGTTCCATTGAGCGAAAATCAAATTCTAGCATATTATAGCTCGCTACTACAAAAATGTGCCGATGAGTGCCATAAGAAAGACTTTTGTGATACTACATCCCTGCGATTTCATTTAAGTAAGACTGGACAACTAAAAGGCGTAATTGCGAAAGCAAAAGGGATGTTGTGTGTTCCAGAGGACTATTTTAATTCCGACTTGGAAAAATATGTCGCTTGTAGAAACGGAATGTTGAGGTTGTCAGATATGGAACTACTTCCATTCAGCGCAGACTTTCGCCGGAGAAACAAACTGTCCGTTCCATTCTTTCCTGATACACAATGTCCATTGTTTATGGATACGCTGATGCGTCAGGCATTAGATGATGATGATATACTATTTCTTCAAAAGTGGTTTGGTCTGGCTTTGCTAGGTAAAAATATGCCGCAAGTAATTGTGATTCTATCCGGCACGGCGCAAGGTGGAAAAAGCACCTTTGTTAAGATAGTCTATGGAGTTATTGGAAAGGAAAACGTCGCCACTTTGCGAACCGAGCAGCTTAATCAGCGATTTGAAACAGCAAGTTTTTTAGGTAAAACCCTGTTGCATGGCGCAGATGTCCCTGCCAACTTTTTAACGCAGAAAAGCGCAAGCGTTCTCAAATCACTTACCGGAGGCGATTCGCTGTCAGTGGAATTAAAAAACGGTCGGGAACGCCCCGAAATTGAAGGTAACTTTAATGTGATAATTGTTAGCAATTCGCATTTAGTCATCCGTTTGGAAGGGGACACAGAAGCATGGCGTCGTCGTCTTGCAATTATTCCGTATCGCAAACCAAAACCAGAACATATAATCACTTCGCTGGCCGATCTAATTCTGAAAGACGAGGGTTCCGGCGTGCTTAACTGGGCAATAGCTGGCCTATTGCAACTCCGCAAAGATGAATGGTGTTTTAAGCTGACTGAAACACAAAAGAAAGTCAGGGATAAAACATTGCTAGAGTCTGACAGCCCTCAACAGTTTGTTGAAACCCGTTTTGAAAAAGATGAAAACGCGACACTTACACAAGAGGATTGTTTTGGGTATTATGTCGAGTATTGCAAAAAGCTAGAATGGACACCTTTGCCTAGAACCACGGCAAACCCAATAATTGAAAATCAGATTATGCGACATTATGCCATAAGCCAACGTAACGACATAAAAGGATCAATAGGAACGGCACAGAGGGGATGGAAAGGTATTAGGGTTAAAGTCTAGGCAGAGGCGTATCAAATACTTGTCCGTCCTGTCCGAGACTTTATCGGACTGGGCGGACGAGGTTCCGCTTTACCCTCTACATATAAACATCTTTATTTAATAGACNNAGAATAGGGGTAGTAAATAGTTGTCCGCCCTGTCCGTAATAATACGGACGCGCCGGACAGGTTATTTTAGCGCGGTTCCGGCTGGACACTGGCAGACTATTGTTTTGTCGTTATATCAAGTGCTGATAGAACTCTATGTTATATCACCACGTTTTGAAAATGCCCGTAGTGTCCCCTTGTTAGGAGTTTCATCAAACTGATAGAATCCAGTAGAACTCATAACAACTTCATTTATTCAAGAAATCTAAAGGCGTGTGATGGAACGTAGGCTTGTATCAGGTGTTGATACAGCGGTCTGCCGGACACCTGGGGTTTGCCATCGTGGAAAGTAAAACGCAGCAAGGAAAAACAACATAGTCAGTGGACGTAAAAATAACGCCGCCATGCGTGAGAATTGATCTTAAAACGCTGTCGGGCAAGCATACATCCAACCGGCCAAAGTGAGATTCTAATCGTAGAACACTACAACAGACACCATTCTTTGCCGCGCTGGATGAATATGTAAAGAACTGGATGGAATTTAGCAGAGGACTAGCGGGGTGTCAAAATCTTTGGCGTGTAGCCGGCTTCGTAATTGCGATGTCTAAAAAAGAAAACAGTCTTTGCTGGATTCATTCCATGTTCTGCGCCAATCTGTTTTGCCCATCCCTCGCAAACCTTCACGTCATTGGGATAAACAAAGCTTGTAAGGTTCACATGGTTGCCAGATTTGAAACTAACATAAACCACATCCATCCATTTCGGTGTCAACTTGTCGATTACAACTATATCACGAGTCGAATAGTCCTCAACATTGAGGACTTTTAACGGCATATAATTTCCCTTTACAAGCATTGCCGCAAGCTCTCCTAGCTTCACAACGTCATTTTCAGATATGGCCTTTCGTATGCTAGGATAACTTTCTAGCCTAGCAGACCGTTCAAAAACGGCACATTTTCCGGAAGCTGAAACAAGCTCCGATGCTGACAGCCGCCATGGCCGTTACCAATAACAG
>PLNY01000359.1 GCA_003141915.1 Anaerolineae bacterium
GAACATATAATTCCGCCTTAATTGCGCGGGAGGGACTTTTGCAGAAATATCCCGACCGAAAAATGCTGATCGTTGATTCGCTGGGAGCATCTTCCGGTTATGGGTTGCTGGTGGACTTGGCTGCCGACCTGTGCGATGGCGGGAAAACACTCGAAGATATGCAGGCATGGGCGGAAGGGAACAAGCTTAATGTCCATCACTGGTTTTTCTCGACAGACCTGACCCATTATAAGCGCGGCGGAAGAATATCGGCTGCATCTGCAACGATGGGAACCCTGCTTAATATCTGTCCGTTGATGAACATGAACCATGAGGGAAAACTGATTCCGCGCGAGAAGATTCGCGGTAAAAAACATGTCATCTCTGAGATCGTCCAAAAGATGGAAGAGCATGCCCAAAACGGCACGAACTATTCGGGCAAGTGCTTTATATCCAACTCTGCCTGTTATGAAGATGCGCGCATGGTCGCCGATCTGGTCGAGCAGAAATTCCCACAACTAAATGGCAAGGTGATGATCAATAGCATTGGAACTGTTATCGGTTCGCACACCGGCCCGGGCACGGTCGCGCTTTTCTTCCTGGGTGACCAACGCACGGATTGATTTTTTAGCAGAGCAGATTGAGATCGTGCCGCTTCCGCGGGATGAGATCGGCGCCGATGCATTGAGCAAACAAGACTCTATTGAGTTGAGCCTTCCGAGGCCGTTAGAGTCTCGGAAGGCTCATTCTTCTATGGGATGTGATAGGACTGTAATTCGCCGGTCACGGTGGAAACAGATTTTCCGTTGAAGCTTACATCTTCGGTTGATTTCACATGCCCAACGCCGGTGGCGAACCATTCGAATCCATTTGTGATTATTGTGAAAGTAGTGCCCGACATATTGGCTTGTGTAGTGCCGTTGACTTGAACCTTCATCGCGTTGAATGTTCCAGCAGGAACCGTCACCGACTCCGCTCCAAGCGCTTGCAGTGTATACGTGATGGTACCGGTCACCGTGCCCTTGCTGGTGGTAACCTCAAATTTAGTCGACTGTGTCCAGGATTGACCCGCTGCAAGGTTCGTCGGGATGGTCACGCCGGTTGATGATGTCAGCTTCATGGTTGTTGTTCCGCCCAGAGCGCTTTGGAAGTTTCCAGCCGATGGCCCGCCAACTTCCACAAGCCCATCGGCTGTACAATGCCATGATTCTGTTGTAGTGATGCTCTTGCTGCCGACCGTCGTTACGACCTCGGCTTGAAAACCATCGGCATGGATATTGGCGAATGTCGAAGTACGTGTGTATGTTCCAGCGCTGGTCGTTCCGGCAAAGGTATACGTGGCGCCAGCTTTTACCGGCAGATATGGATTGACATCACAGTTTCCAGATTCGGAAGGAGCCGGTTGTGTGGCTTGCGTCACACTTGGGGCTTGTGTGGCGTTGGATGCAGGCGAAGCGCCTCCACCCGTGAGCTGCGAGGCGAGACTGCATGCGAATTGGGTCATTGCCAATACCATTACGACGTCCAGAAGGCTTTTCATTTTGAAAATATTTTTCATTTTTCTCCTTTGTTGCTGCTCAAAGTTTGAGTAACACAATTAGTCATAGATGATATTAGATTCTTCAATAAATATCAATCATCTTTTGGCGTGAGGTTTTTACGCTTTACGTCAAGGATTGCGATCTTTGTTGAATGATTGAATGGCGCCGGATCAGTAATCGGTTTGCCGATTCGCGTTTCGAGATAACCAGTAACATCATCAGGAACAGGAATCAATTCTTTGATTTTCAAATATCCGTCCTCACATAAAGCTTCGAGCGTCTGCATATATTCTCGTCCGCTGACATACAACGCGTTGTTGATCGCAATCAATGAACCGCCATCGTTGATCAGCGGGCGCACCTTGTTGATCAGCCGCGCGCTTTCGCTAATTTGATTTACCGTTCCTTTGGGCGACGTCGAGAAAAACGGCGGATCAATAAAAACGCAATCGAAACGTTCATCCGTTCGTTTGAATTTGGCAACCTGCGCGAAGAAATCCGACGCGATGAAGTCTTGTTTGTGGATGGGAAAGCTGTTCAACGAATAAGATTCTTTCGCGGCGTTCAGGAAGGATCGGTTGCGGTCAAGCTGGATGACGCGGCTGGCTCCGCCTGCCAGCGCGGCGACTCCCAAACTGCCCGTATATGCGAACGCGTTTAAGACGGTTTTGCCTTTCGTGTTTTCGAGAATCCATCTCCGCAGGTTGCGCGTGTCAAGATAAAAGCTGGCGTCTTGATTCAGCGTCAGGTCAATGGTGTACCAGATGTTATGCTCTTTTATCTTGTGATCCAGCTCTGTGCCAAATAAAACTCTGCCGCGTTTTTCATCAGCGGATTTTGCGTTTCGCGTTTTGACGAGTCCCGCCTTGAGCCACGGCAGATGATTTTGATAAAATTCTTTTGCTTCTTGAATCAGTGATGATGTTTGTTCAGGATTGTCGGCGTAATTGTAAAATAGGATTGTTTGAGCATAAAGATCAACAACGAGATTCGGCTTTCCTTCGCTGAATCCGCTGAAGAGTCGGAGCGCTGATTCGTGGCGCGCATCGAACAAGGTCACGCGTGAAGCGAGGGCTTTATCCAGCAATTCGGAAAGCAATGGTTGAGTCATGAAGCGGCTTGTGTTGTCTCCGGTGTACGCGCTCCGCTGATGGCATTCAATGCAACACCTGCGAGAACGATGATGCCGCCGATCAATGCGA
>PLNY01000103.1 GCA_003141915.1 Anaerolineae bacterium
ACCCAATCTGACCGATGACCGCGTTCCGGATATTGGTGCTCGTTTGCCGACAGGCATTGGTCAACGCCGCCAAACTGACAACCGCGGTTCCATGCTGGTCATCGTGCATCACGGGAATATCGAGCATCCTTTGCAAACGCTCTTCGATTTCAAAACAACGCGGTGCGGAAATATCTTCGAGCTGGATTGCTGAAAAGGTTGGCGAGATGTCGGCGACCGCCGCGACGATTTCATCGGGATCTTTTGTGTTCAATAAGATCGGAACGCCGGAAAGCCCAACCAGCGATTCCATCAGCATGGCTTTGCCTTCCATAACGGGCATAGCGGCCAGCGGTCCGATATCGCCGAGACCAAGCACTGCGGTGCCGTCCGTGACAATGGCAACCATATGGCTTTTGCAGGTGTAAAGCCTTGCCATAGTTGGATCATTGGCAATCTTCAAACAAACTTCGGCCACGCCCGGAGTGTATACGCGTCGCAATGTTGTCATCGAATCAATCGGGAAGCGTGAACGGATGGCGATCTTTCCCTTTTGATGAAGTTCCAGAACTTCATCCCGCACTTCGAGAATCTTTGTGCCCGGAGTAGCGGACATTGCCTTGACGATTCTCTCGATATGTTCGAGATCGTCGCCATAAATCGTAATATCCCGAACGACTGAACGCGACGTTTCGTTCAACAATTCAATATTGCCGAGCGTGCCTCCGCTACTGGAGATGGCAGTTAAGAGCCGCGCCAATTGTCCAAGCGTTTGATCGTCTCGGACGCGCACATTCCGGCTGATTTTTCTTTCCCAAGCCATGGTTCCTCCTTTTGAATCATTAAATCTATTTTGATTAAAATATTCCCTTCAAGAACAACAACAAGCCAATGAACGCCATCGGTATGCCCACAATGGCTCCAATCAACGTCAGGCTGACGATTACCCCGACACATATGAAGACTAGTCCGAGGATCATGGCTATGAAGCGTCCCGTCAATCCGACGATGGCGGCCAGAAGATGCCACAGCATCGCGAACGGCCACAGCAGACATGGAATATGATGTTTGTGCATTGCCGACATTTTACCTCCTATAACTAAATAGGATATACGTACCAATTCCATTTGCGTTCCAGATGATATAATCCGTCCATGCCTACCAAATATAATTCGTCCATGCCGACTAAACCTAGTCCTACCAAACCTAAAACAAAAAAAACAACTCCTCCGCCTCCACCTGTTGAACCTATCGTGGAACCAGAGGAAACCGTAACTTTCAAGCGCGGCCATTTTTATTCGTTCATGGTTGTGATGGCTCTTTGTACAGGTCTGATCCTCGGATATTTTATTGGTCAGCGTAATTCTGCCGCCCCAACGAATCAGATAGTACAGGCTGCTGTCCCAACGGCCATACCCGCACCGCTAAAATATAATATTACAACCGCGGGCTTCCCCAGCATTGGTCCGGCAGATGCTCCGATTGTCATTGTGGAATTCAGTGATTATCAATGTCCATACTGCACGCAATGGCACCAGACCACTTACAAACCTCTGCTGGCGGCTTATCCCGGCAAGATTCGACTCGTTTATCGCAACTTTCCGCTGCCGTTTCATCAGAACGCGTTCATGTCGGCTGAAGCTGCGATGTGCGCCGGAGATCAGAATGCCTATTGGCAATATCATGATGCGCTCTTCGCGAATAACGACCAGCTCAACAATCAGGCTGGCACAGTGGTCAACAATTCGTTCTATGTTAATCTGGCTAGCGACCTCGGCCTGGATACAACAGCCTTTGGTACCTGCCTTACCACGGAAAAATACAAGCAGGCTGTCCAAAGCGATTTGAATTACGCTAACAGCCTTCCGCCCGATAGCGATGGCTCAGCAGCTGTCAATGGAACACCGACTTTCTTCATTAATGGCTATCGAGTTGTTGGCGCTGAACCGCTGGCTTACTTTCAGCAAATCATCAACGCACAATTAAAGACACAATAATCTGCAAGGCGCTATCTCAGCTCTAATGTTTTGGGAGTGATGATGAAAAAATTTATTGCAGTTGCAGGCAACATCGGCGTGGGCAAGTCCACTTTGGTAACCATGTTATGCAAACGACTCGAATGGGAACCATTCTACGAGGCGGTTGGAGACAATCCGTATCTCGCGGATTTTTACGCGGATATGGCATCCTGGTCCTTCCATTCGCAAATATTTTTCCTGACCCGGCGTCTGCGTTCGCATTATCAACTCGCACAGCACCCGGCGTCAGTCATCCAGGATCGAAGCGTCTATGAAGATGCGGAAATCTTTGCGCAAAACCTGTATCTGCAGGGACATATCAAGGAACGCGATTATGAAACCTATCGCGAACTCTACGAAACGATCATTCAGATTCTGCCTCCGCCCGACCTGGTGATTTACCTGCGGGCGTCCACTGACACATTGATGGATCGCATTGCACGCCGCGGCCGGGACTATGAGCGCACCATCACGCCCGAATATTTACAAAGCCTGAACGATCTTTACGAAGACTGGATTTCCAATTTTGTGCTTTGCCCCGTGCTGGCGGTGCCCGCCGACGATTTGGATTATGTTGCCTACTCCGGTCATTTGGGACTCATTATTTCAAAAGTGAATGAGAAGCTGACCGGAAAAGATGAAGTCGTCTTTGAACCGGAAGAAGTTGCACGCGCTGCTGGTGATTGAAAAACGATAATTGAAACAAATGATATGCTATCAAAACAAAGAGCTGACGGAGGTCAGCTCTTTGTTTATTGGATATACGTTTCGCTTTTGCTGTTAAGATCAGGCACTGCATATTCGTTTTGTCCGGATAAATCATTCCAATATTGTTGATTCCAAATGCCAGCGCCAGAGCCATTACATTCCGCGAGTCGAAATTCGCTGGGTGCAATATCAGGAAGCTGGCACGCCGCTTCCCCTCCGGGTTGAGGCGGCGGAGGCGATGGTAAGATTCCGCTCAACGCATTTTCAATTCCGGGCGTGGGAAAACAGCCATCTCGCCAGTTGCCAATCCCATCACGGATGCGGCACCATGAATCATCCGGTTGACTCATAGCCGGATAAG
>PLNY01000051.1 GCA_003141915.1 Anaerolineae bacterium
GCGATCAGCACCGGCGAACGCAAGGGTTTGGCGCGCTCTTTATTCAGAGCTTCATCTGTCAACTGGGGGAACCTGGCCTTCATGGATTGGGCCATCACTTCGCCCAATTGGTTGCGTCCGCTTCCAGTCAGGACTACGAAGCGCCAAGGCCGGACTTGATAATGATTCGGCGCTTGAACCGCCGCGTTCAATAATTTCTCAATCACCTCGCGCGGCACAGCATCCGGCTTGACTCTACCAACGGAATGACGGGTTTGAATTGTTTGCAGTGCATCCATAATTTATCTCCTTGACTATGACAAATCGGAAGCTGAAAAACTTACAGCCTTCAGAATATGATCTCCGTTCCACTGCAGTGCCTGAACGTTGCCGTCTTCACCAAATAATTTTGGCAATAAGGATTGAACCAATCTTGCATCACCCGAAGTAAAGAATCGGACTTCGCCCTGACTGCCAATCTCGCGTTTCAAACCTTGCGCTTCAAGCAGACGTTTGGCCTGCCGCGCCACTGCAGGAGCTGGGTCAATCACCCGCACTTTTTCCCCGGCAATTTCTTGAATGAGCGGAATCACAAACGGATAGTGTGTGCAAGCTAAAACAACGGTATCAATATTTTTTTCAAGCATCGGATGGAGCGCGTCTTCCAAAATTTTGCGCGTCGCGATTCCGCTCAAATCTCCCTTTTCGATTTGTTGAACGAGACCAACACAGGTATCTTGCAATAATTCCACGCCGTTCGCAAAGCGTTCCACTACGGACGCGTATAGCGCGCCTTGAAATGTCGCAGGCGTTGCCAGCACGCCGACCACACCTGTTTCAGTATGTTCCGCGGCGGGCTTGACCGCCGGTTCCATGCCGACAAAGGAAATATCGGGAAGAGTTTGGCGTAGATAAGTTAATGCCGCGGCAGAAGCCGCGTTGCATGCCACCACAATAATCTTTGCGCCTTTGCTTAACAAAAAACGTGTGATGCCTTCCGAAAAATCGCGCACCTGTTGCAACGGTCGCGGACCATATGGGACATGCCCCTGATCGCCGAAGTAAATCACAGACTCTTTGGGCATCTGCTGGCGAATGGCGCGCAGAACGGAGAGACCGCCGACGCCGGAGTCAAAAACACCAATGGGTGAAATGAAATGATTTGACATACTAGAAAGTATAACGCAATTGACCTTTCTGAAATTAGATGCCCTTCATCGCACTTGCACAAGGAATGAATTTTCGGTTATGCTTGCTATATTACCTAACTCAATAGGAGAATGCAAATGGCTTACGAACAAACAAAACTACAGGAACTCGTTGATCGTGCAGTCAATCATCGCTGGAGTATTCCTGAATTTCAGCGAGGATTTGTATGGAAACCGACCCAAGTACGCGACTTAGCCGAATCTTTATGGTTGGATTATCCCATTGGATCATTACTTATATGGGATAGTAGCCGCAAAGTAGAAGAGCGAGTAGCCATAGATGCTCAACGACCAAACCAATGGTTGGTAGATGGTCAACAAAGAACAACTGCTCTCTGTGTCCTCTTTGGTCGGAAACCTTATTGGTGGCAAGTATCTGAAGAATGGAATAAGATATTAAAAAAATATGACATACGGTTTGATGTTGATGCAAAAGAAGATGACTTTTTCGTAGTTGCAAACGCAGTAATAAGAAACACAAAAGGGAATCGGTATGTGCCCCTATCTACTCTCTTAAACTTAGATCCACAGAACGAAAATGATCAAAAAGCCTTGACGGAACTTGCACGAGAAATCAAGAAACAGGGCTTATGTAATGGCATGGATGCGATGGAAGTTTATACACACCTTGATCGTGTTCGGAAAATAAGAGATAAGGAAATCGTCACAGTAAGCGTTGACCATGAACTTGAGGATGTGGTTGAAATCTTTTCTCGGCTTAACAGTCAAGGCACCCGTGTAACAGAGGCGGATATTTATCTTGGTTATGTTGCCGTAAGAAATCCTGGCTGGGTTCGCGACGATTTCTTACCATATCGAGACGAACTTGCGGAAGCAGGCTTTGATATCAATCCTAATTTATTGTTCCGTTCCATTACAGGTGTTGGAGAGGGAAAGGCTCGTTTCAAAGATGTACCAGATAAATTCTGGGAGCCAGGATTAATTTTACCTGCTTGGTACAAAACAAAAGTTGCTTGGCGGACTCTCTTAAAGTTTTTCCGAGAGTATGGGGTTTTAACAAATGATGTATTACCGACTGAGGCTGCTCTTGTCACAATGATCAGTCTGATAAATAAATTTAAGGGCGAATCCTATGATCAAGCATTTTATTGGTTTTTACAAGCTTCCCGTTTAGGACGGTACAGTGGGGCAAGCTTTTCGTCACTTGATGAAGACATGCGCGATATTCAAGAATCACTAACGTTATCTGAGGCGGTTGAAAAATTATTATCACGCTTACGACATTACGAAGATCCTTTCACCGTGGAAGACTTCATGCGCGATTATGGAGATAGCCGTTTTGGACGCTTCATGCTCTATTTATTGGTTTACCGCAACAAGGCGCTTGATTGGGATGAGGGTTCAAACCGTATTGGCTTCGAAGGTTTGGAAGTCCTTTCTTCCTTCCAACCCCAATGGCATCACATTTTAAAAAAGAAATATTTGAAAGGAAATGATGCAAGCGGGTCAGTTGATTCACTAGCAAACATTGCCGTCATTGGTCCGTCGATCAACATTCGAATAAGTGCAAAAGCGCCCTTAGACTATGTGAAAAAGTATAGAATAACCTCCGAGAAACTTCAACAACAATTCATCGATTCTGATTTTATTAATGTGCCAATCTTAGATTTTGAAAACTGGGCGCGTCAGCGAGCTGAAAACTTAGCTCAGGAAGCTAATACCTTTTTATCAGAATTAAGGAATGCATAACGACTAACAATATTATAGCTTTC